>NZ_JBBIAR010000090.1:0-35806 GCF_054185165.1 Bradyrhizobium sp. UFLA05-109
GACACATGACTTGCACCCGACCGCAAGCCGAACGCCAGATTCTTCTTGCAACGCGGGCGTCGTCCACACATGACCCACAGCCGACGTGCCGGCTGACTAGCCGGCGGAATCAATCCTTAGCGGGCTCCGAGTGATGTTCGTGCGTAATGCACCAGCTGCCGTCGACTTTGCGTAATCCCACAGTGAGCCTGAAGAGAAAACCGTCCTTGTCCGCGGGGTTGCTAGACGAATTGAATCCACACCACATGATGGCCACCGCAAAGGCGACCTCCGCGCCCGCTGTGATGGCGAGTTCCCGGAAGTCAAAGGCTGTGCCGGGTTTGTGGTAGCGAAAAAACAGGTCCCACGTCTGGGCGTACGCTTCGACGCCTCTGCATTGAAGTGGCGGCGGCAGATCGAACATCACCATTTCTTGATCATGATGCGCGAGAATCGCGGGAAGATCGTGACGACGGACAGCGTCGGCCCAGCCCTCAAGCAGAGCTTTGATCGGGGCTTCTTCGGCGTTGGCGTGTTCAGGCATAGCTTAGTCTCCCTGTTGCGATCCCAGGACGCATGGAGGGCAGACTATCCGACATCGTCTGTGAGAAAATCTTCTTCACCTTTGAGGCTTGGCGGAAGTTCAGAAGCGCTTTTCCTGTCAGTTGCAAGCTTTGACCCATCCGCTGAGAACTCAACGGCATGGGAACACAACGGAATGAGCGCCGTCGAAATCGAAGGCGGCATATACTTCCACGGCGTTCGTCTGTTGATGTCGCCTGCTGGCCCTTCGCGTCATTCGCTGCGTCTGCTCAAACGCGGTCGCTATTGGGACCGAAGCGGACATCGATTGGTAGTGAGCACTGCCCGGCTCAGTCGCGAATGACCCCATTTGAGACACTGGGCCTAGCCCGACAGCAGCCAGCATGCTTTGTTTGAGGCTAGTATGATCTGGTGCTTTGTGTTCGGGCCACGGAAAGCGAGGCGCCAAATGATCCTGTCGCGACGCACGGTCCTCGCCGGAATGGCCGCGACCTTGAGCAGCAGGTTTGCGTGCGGGACGGAAGCGGCCGCCTTGGGTGACATCCTCAGCTCCTTTGACGGCGAATTGAAGAGACGCGGCGTTCCCTCCATCAGCCTGGCGCTGGTCGAGGATGGAGGTATCAGTCTCATTCAACGCGGTCTGCGTCGTATATCGAGCGGCGAGGCGGTCGACTCAAGGACGCGCTATCAGGCGGCCTCAATGTCGAAAACGATTGCCGCTCTCACGGCGTTGGTTTTATCGATTCAAGGTGAAGTGTTGCTTGACGCAGATGTCACACAGTACCTCAAGCGCTGGCTACTCCCCGCGCTTCCCGTCGGATCGTCCAGGCCTGTAACGCTGCGTCGCCTTTTTGGGATGACCGCCGGCTGCAACGTCCCGGGATATGCCGGGTACGCCGTAGACGCGATGTTGCCGTCGGATGTTGCGATCTTATCGGGTCTGCCGCCTTCAAATTCGCCTGCAGTGGCGATCGTTAAGCCTCCCGGGGTCGTGCAGGCCTACTCTGGCGGAGGCTGTCAGATTGGCCAATTGGCGCTCGAAGATGCCACCGGACGATCTTTCAGTAGCCTTGTCGAAGAGGCAGTACTGCGTCCTCTCGCGATGGACCTGTCTGGCTTCTGGCAACCGCCGGCAGCGTCACAGAACGCCGAACTCGCCCGCGCACACGATGGCAGCGGGCGCGAGATCGATGGCGGGGGGCACGTATATCCAGAACTTGCAGCTGCTGGTTTGTGGTCGACGCCATCGGATTTAGCAAAGCTAATCGTGGCAATGGCCAAGGCCGCGCAAGGGGACCGTGGTACGCCCTTTGCTGAACACGGCCTTGACGAAATGCTGACCAGTGTCGACGGCCTTGGTTATGGGCTGGGTGTTGCGCTCGCGGGCTCGGGCCGCGATCTCGTCGCGATGAAGCGCGGCAACAATCTCGGTTTCCGCGGTGGTTTGGTTGCTTGTCCGGGTCGCGCACAGGGCGCGATAGTGATGACCAATGGTGACGATGGCGAATCAATCGTTGATGCTGTGCTCGACGCTCTGGCTGAGCGATACAGATGGCCTGTGCGAGCTCCGTGGCCCGAGTGAAAACCTTATCTGTACGGGAAGCTTCTCGGGAACCGGTTGGTGACCCGGGCTAGACGATACGCCTGCACCGATTTCGATCAATCTGCTAAAGAAGCGGGCGAAAGGCATTTGATATTTTCTTTTGGGTTCGGCTTTTATGTCCGCTATGGGCCGCCGATTGCGTCATTGCGGTGTCGCATGAACTAGGTCACTATAGGAGCCAAGCGGACGTAGTCTTCAGTCAAATGACGCTGCGGGGTTTATAGGTACACGGCCTAACAGCAGCGGTATTCGCTGCCGCGTTTGCGAAACTGGAGCACCCTCCCCCAGCCTGATGGACGCGGAGGCGCTGGAAGCAAAGCGCCTGCAGCCGCCAAGCTTTCGATACGCAACATCGCAGCCGAACTCGCAAGGCTAGGTCACCTCAACGAGAACGGCGTGAGATTCTCTCCTTCGTCGGTGAAATCGATGCTCTCGTAAGCGCGCCGGGATACCTAGGACATGGAGGCTTGGACAAAGTCACTCCTGCTAGATCTAATTGCGGAAACCGAAGATTTGTGAGAACGACGGGGCCTGGGCATTTTGCACAGCCTGTGCTTGGGCGTCTTGTGCGGGTGGGACCTGTACCCGTGCAGTTGGCTCCCGCTGGATCTTTTTTTGCGGATTTTGCACGGCCCGTATCTCTGCCCGTGCATGATGGACGGGCCGGACGTGTTGGTGCGTTTGCTTGGACCGAAGCGGTACTCGGGCATTTTCCGCAACCTGAGCCGGTGCATCTTGAACGGGCTGTGCCTGCGTATCTTGCTCGGCCGCCCAAGCTTGGTATTGCCTAAACAGGGCTTCAGCTGGCAGCTCACTATTTTCCGTCCGCCTCTGACCGGCGGGTTCAGAGACGGCAGCAATTTCGTCGCGGGTCGGCGCGTCCTTTGCGGTCGGCGGCAAAGTCTGAGCGTCACCGGTAGATTGAATCCTTGGCGTGCTAGGCTGAGTCTGACCGGCGGGTTCAGCGGCGGCAGCACTTTCGTCGCGGGTCGGCGCGTCCTTTGCAGTCGGCGGCAAAGTCTGAGCGTCACCGGTAGATTGAATCCTTGGCGTGCTAGGCTGAGTCTGACCGGCGGGTTCAGAGGCGTCAGCAATTTCGTCGCGGGTCGGCGCGTCCTTTGCGGTCGGCGGCAACGTCTGAGCGTCACCGGTAGATTGAATTGTTGATATCGACCGGGCGGTGCCAGGCTGAAGCGCCGATTTGTCGACCAGCGAAGCCGTAGCTTTCGCAATGGAATCCGTGACGTCCGCAAAGAGCGTCACTGGATTCCCCACCGATAGAATCGCGATACCGATCGCTGTCGCCGTTGCAACCAAACCACACGTCTTAAGAACTCGCGACGAGATAACAGCTGCTCTGTCCCGCGCTTTCCCGATACCCTGCTGCTCCGGTTCATCGGCGAGAAAGATAGGTAAAGGATAGTCCGGATCAAAACTGTCTTTGGTCGGCATTGGGCGAGGTCTCCTCTTAAGGTTCTTGTCGACCAAGTACCCTGCTATCGAGGTGCAAAAAGCGGAGAAATCTTGATTTCACTTGGGCTGGGGAACCGCACAATTCGCCGGTCGGTGCCCTCAGCAGCCTTTTGGGAACTCACCGCTCACACTCTGAGAAGCTGACTCCGCACACTGACGCGGCCGTTTGCGCCAACGGGATACGCAATAACGGCTGTTGCGATTGCTTTTCGGCGGATGTTGCGCATGCGCTTGGGGGGCAGAAGCGGACATCAAGGGGGCCCGCGGCCCCGCCGAATCCGTCGAGAATGACCCACAACGGACTCCGGCCACCTGCGCGAGAAACTAGGCGGGTATGGGCGCTCTGCGGTCGGAGCAGTCTAGGGCGCGCCTAAATAGAGGGCCGTACCAGCGTTTTCATGTATCGTCCGATTTAACCGGCGGAGATAAGAACGTGCGATATGCTTTGGTCATCGCGATGTTGTTTGGGTCGACGCTGCTTGCTGAGGCAGAGCCTATCGATCGTGACAAGTGGATCGCGCAAACTGGAAGAGCGAGCAAATCCTGCCTCGCTAAATTTCGGCACAAATTCGGGGAAGACAACGGACACCAATACTCAAACTGTATGACAGATCAAACTAACAAAGCGATCGATGACTGCGTTGGTAGTAGTGAGTTTTCTAACTGTGTTTTGGAGAAATCATTGAGGGTATTGGAAGTCTGCGACCTATCGAGCTGCTGAAAGTCACGTTTCACGTTGCCTTACCTAATACCGTGAGGAGGCTTGAGAGGCGATTGAAAAACATCGGGCTGTCGCCTATTGGCCGCACGGAGGCTGACTTCGAGACGTGGCGTGGCCAGCGTGACTGGACCGCGTGGAAGGGCCGGATGCACCACGCTGTGTCGGCAGCGGAAGCGCTAGCCGGGTGGCGGCTAGCTTCTGCCACGCTACTTGGAATCTCGTGCGGGCGAGGGCGAAACGATGTCGAGCTGCCCGACATCCGGAACCCCAGGACCTGGCCACATTCCATCGTCGGCGCTGTCGATTTTTTACTCAGGCTTCATCGCCGAATCACGCTCGCCACGATAGGGATGCGAGGCAGTTCATCTACCGAGACGCTTGGTTCTATTGGCTGTGGTCGCAGCGGCCAGGGATTCTGCGATGGGTCGGCCCGCATCGAACGTCCGATGGGAGCCGACAACGTCTTGCAGGCCTGTCTCGACCGTAGCTTCAACCGAGAGGCCGACCCGAAGGAGCCGCGCAAGTGGCTGATTCGGAGACAGCTTGATATGGACCGGCAAGCGTTGGACGATCTTCGTGAAATTGCCGGTGGCGTTGTCGGACTTGATCGCCGCGAAAGTCGTCCCGGTGGCTGCAGGCACGCCGAGCACCGTACCATCGAGATCGATGTTATAGGCATCGACGTGGATGCGGGCATGCTGCCCCGGCTGGACGTGTTTCAACTGGACTTCGCGGTAGTTCGCTTCGACATAGACGTCGGCGAGCGGCACGACCGCCATCAATCCGGCGCCTGGACTGACGTAGTTTCCGACCTGCACGGCGCGCTGGCCGACCATGCCGTCGACTGGTGCACGAATCTGCGTGTAAGAAAGATTGAGTTGCGCCTGCGTCAGCTGGGCTTCGTCGGCCTTGATCGTGGCCATGGCCGCATCTTCTTCTGCCTTGGCGATCGTGAGTTGCGCCCGCGCGGCCTCCAGCGCGGCCTTAGCGCCGTTGGCTAATGCTTCGCCCGTCAATAGGGAAGTGTCAGCCTGCTGTTGCATCTTCACAGTGCCAGCGCCCGTGGAGGCGAGCTGATTGTAGCGATTGGCATCCTTCTCTGCAAAGCTGAGCTGCGCCAGTGCCATTGCCAGCTGCGCTTCGGCCTGGGCGATCAACGCCGTTTGACGGCTGATATTGGCGGCGGCATTTGCAGCCGCAGCGCGGTCGCGCAGTAGCGTTGCCTGAGCTGTGTCCAGGGCGGCACGAAAATCGCGATCGTCAAGTTGAACGAGGAGATCGCCGGCCTTGACCATTTGATTGTTATCGACAGCCACCGAGGTGATCTGACCAGCAACGCGCGACGCGATTGTCGCATAGTGTACACGTACATAGGCATCATTTGTCCAGACATCGGACGTAGGCATATAGATGCGCCAAAGCACAGTGGCGGCGCTTGCTGCGATGGCGCCACCTGCCAGAAGCCAAGGCCAGCGGGTTCGCCGTTTCTTCGCGGGAAGCTCTTCTACCTTATTGGGCGGGGTAGGAGCGCCCGTCGGCGTGGTCTCACCGCGTCGGACATTGTCGGAAGGAAGGAGCAAGATCATAGCCTCCTTATTTCTTGGCAAACAGAACACGTGGCGGATAAGTGCGCTCGGGGAGGATCACCACGAGCGTTATAAAGGCGACGATGAGGGCAGCCATGACGAGATAGACGTCGGCTGTCGTGAGCACGTGCACCTGCTGCGCCACGGCCTCGGCGAAGCGTTCAAGGCTTCCCGTAGCACTTGGGGTTCCGTTCGGCAGGAGCGGTGCCGGATCTCGTGACAAGAGCCCGTGGGCCTCCATGGTCCGGAAACGATTGAGACCGATCTGATCGACAAGCCGCTCGGAATGTAGGGCGCCACGCCAACGCTCGATGAGCTCGATAAGCCAGATTCCCACCGGCTCGGCCAGGGCGCGGGTCGTGTTGATCAATGCCGAAGCGAGGGGGCCCTCGCCGTGGGAACGCACCGTATTCGTTGCCATCATCAGCAATGGCATGACGATCATCGGCTGGCCAATCATCTGGAGTACCTGCCAGACATAGAACTGATCGCGATGCCAGCTGACGTCGACGGATGAGGCGCCAACACAGGCGATCAACATCAGCGCTAGGCCGAGAAGCGTTATCGCCCGCGCATCCACGTTCCGGTGGTCGAGCAAGAACGCCGTTGCCGGCAGCATCACAAACTGGCCGAGCGCAACGACAAGTGTGATCAGATGAGCCTGGACTGGTCTGTAGGCTTGCACATTTATCAGGAACTTCGTTGGGATTAGTGTCGAAGAGGCGCTGAGCACTACGAAGACAAAAAGCGCAAGCGCTGCATATGCAAAATTGCGTCGCAGCAGCATCTGCAGCTTGAGGAGCGGTAGTGGATGGAACCACTCGTTGACGAGGAGCAACGGGATGGCGATGCTACTGACTAGTGCGAGGTCACAGATGAGCGGAGAGTTAAACCAATCCAGCCGATCGCCCTGCATCAACATTGTGGTGAAAGCGCCAAAGCTCAGGATGATCAGCAGCGCGCCACGCCAATCGAAGAGCTTGAGCCGGTCGTATTCGGGTTCGCCGGGGTCCATGCCGTACCAGACCAGCACAGCCGCTAAAGCGCCCAAAGGGAGTGCCGCCAGGAAGGCGAATTGCCAGTCGCCGATGACGTCCGTCCAGAGCGCGGCGAGCGAGGCACTGAAAGGCGATGTGAACGTCGCTGTCAGCCCGTACACGGCCAAGCCATAGAGCCGGATTGGTGGCGGCAGGACCATCAGCGCCGTTGTCATGAGAAGCGGGATTGTGAGGCCGCCGGCGAAACCTTGGATCACGCGCAAAATTAGGACCGACTGCAGGTTGAGCGCCGATGGGATCAGAATGGTCGATGCCGCGACGACAGCGACGACGCAGAGCGTGAACCTACGAAGCGTGAACGTCACCGCGCACCAGGGAGCGAAAGCCATCCCAATGGCAAGTCCTGCGCTGTAGAGGCTTTCGATCCAAGTGCCGGCATCGTAATCGATTCCAAGAGAGCCTCGAATATCGACGAGCGCGGTTGACGTAACCGTATCGTTGAACTCGACGCTCATTGCAGCGATCAGCACGCCGAGTAAGCCCAAGAGTGGCCTCATACTCATGGTAGCTTCCGCACCTTTAGTTGTCCCGGCGGCCATGAAGGTTATGGCTGTCGCCGCCGTTGCGTTCGATCACTTGACGACCTTCCGTTTAGTCTCCGAGCCCTGTTGAATCCGGCATGCGAATGGACTCGTAGTCACCACGGGGCTCGGTGAGTGAGTACGAGCGGTTCCGGTACGATCCGACGCAGCGCGTCGGGCCGGTGCGATATTGGATGATGAAGCGACTCTTTGCCGGCCGAGTTGATGTTCGCGCGCCATTTCGGGTCTGGGCCGCTCATGTAGTGCAGCTCGGGCCGGTAACTGTCGCATACACCCAGAACCAGGTTGTGAACGACGCTGACGAGGTCGAAGATCGCCTCAGCCGCCTTGTGAGCAAAACCTGACATTGCAAACGAGCGCGCAGAAGCCGGTGCGAGCGTGCGTGGACTGACGATGCTCTACCAGGTCATCTTTCTTCTCCGTCCGGTTGGATGTGGGCACCGTGATGATCTAGCGGATCAGAGCTTCGGCTGCGCCAGAACGATTGCGGCACCTGAAGAGCGATTGCTGCTAACGCATCCGCTTCGGCCCATCGCTGCGGGGCTGCCGGCCGCGCCGTTCATGTCGGCTATTCAGCCAGAAGTGGAATGAAATGCCTTGCGCCGAGCAATCCTGCGATCTCGTCGAATTGAGTGCCGACTGCGCGCTGTGACCGGGCCACAACAAATTATAAGATAAAGCTCAAGACTCTATTTGAAAGCGTCAGCGCTATTGCCCCTTCAATGATCCGCGCCAGTGCAAGGGCGGCGCAGCGCCACTTCACGTTACCGGCGCGGGTGTGATTGACGAGGTTTGCGGCAGCAGCAATCGATCCGCAGCTTTGGCAATCACTCTGAAGCAGCGGCCATAAGTGAGCTATTGGCTCCGCCACCGCCCTGCGCAGATTCTCATGCGCCACACCTCCATCACAAGGCGCGACGAGCGCTCTGCTTGCGGCTAGCCGTCTGCCGTCAGTCTCTCACCAACCTTCTTCCTAGCTCAAGGCGGCCTGGAGTGATCGGGTTTGGTCAAGGCGCCCCGCACTTCGCGCAGATCATCGGGCAATGATTCCCACGAGCGGATCAGCTCGCCAATCGAGGCAACTTGCATTTTTCGCATTACGTTACCGCGATGAAGTTTGACTGTATTTTCGCTGATGCCGAACTCGTAAGCGATCTGCTTGTTGAGGCGGCCCTGAGCTACCGCCGA
Organism: Bradyrhizobium sp. UFLA05-109; assembly: GCF_054185165.1. Lineage (NCBI taxonomy): Bacteria > Pseudomonadati > Pseudomonadota > Alphaproteobacteria > Hyphomicrobiales > Nitrobacteraceae > Bradyrhizobium > Bradyrhizobium sp. UFLA05-109. The sequence continues at coordinate 8,694 of NZ_JBBIAR010000090.1, forward strand.
AAAGACCGCGCGCTCGCGCGGCGTTAGTGTCGCCAGTCGCTCGATTGCGCGGTTAACAGCGCCGGCCTTTGCCCTTTGCGTGACGTCCTGCCCGATTGCGGCTATGACAGCGTCGAGCAACGTCTGATCTCGGACCGGCTTGGTGAGAAAGTCCACCGCACCACACTTCATGGCTTGCACTGTCATGGGGATGTCGCCATGGCCGGTCAAGAAGATGATCGGCTTGGGATTTCCATCGACCGCTAGTTGATGTTGCAGGTCCAGGCCGCTGGCGCCTGGCATTCGCACATCAAGAATGAGGCAACCGGGTCGGTCCGGCACACCAGCATCGAGTAGCTCTCGGGTCGAAGCAAAGCATGCTGACTGCATGCCCGCTGAAAGTATCAGTTCGCGGAGAGACTCGCGTACGCTGAGATCGTCATCAACAATGACCACGAGCGGCTGGTCTTCGTCCACCTGAGAGTTGACGTGAATCTCCTGCATGATCCTTCCCCCATTTTTAGTTCATTCCATTTTCCTTGCATGTAAAGCCGCGGCGACAGCCGACAGCAAGTCCATCCAATCAAGAGGTTTACGGAAAAAACCGTTGATGTCTTTCGCGCTCGCCCGTTGTTGATCACCGATCTCGTGACGGCCAGTCATCAGGAACACCGGTAGTTCCGGCGAGGTCTTCTTTACTAAATCATGAAGCTCAAAACCATCCATGCATGGCATACCGATGTCGGTGACAAGGCAGTCGATGTCAGACAATCCTGCGTTGATCAGAGCTTTGGCTGACGAGAATGTGCGAACACCATACTCAGCCGACTCCAACAGCTCCCTCAGAGATTCCAGAACCCGCGGATCGTCATCGACAACCGCTATCGTGGGCTTTCCTCCAATCACGGATCAATTTCTCCTGCACGTCGAGAATGAGTGATCGGAATTTGAAGCTTTTCGGCTATTCGCACGAGATCTGCGAGCGAAGCCGCCGCCATCTTTTGCATTACATTCCGCCGATGGATTTGGAGCGTTACCTCACTGATTCCCAACTCTGCAGCGGCCTGTTTGTTGAGGAGCCCGCTTACTACCAGGGGTAACACGTCCCTCTCTCTTGGTGTCAGTGTAGAATAATGCTCCCGAAGTGCGGACATCTCGGCGCGTTCCAGGCGCGCCTTCCGGTCTTGAGCCAATCCACTTCTGACAGCCGTTATCAGGTCATTCTCCGCGAACGGCTTAGTTAGAAAGTCAACTGCGCCGCGTTTGATGGCGCTTACAGACGACGGGATGTCACCGTACCCCGTAATGAAAATGATCGGCGGATGATGGTCGTTGGCGATCTGCTTCTGCAAATCAAGGCCATTGATGTCTGGCAGCTCGACGTCGAGAATAAGACACGCGGGCAAGTCGGGTTTATCGGCCCGGACATACTCACCGGCCGAACCATAGGCCGTGGCGCCGATTCCATGCGAATCCAGCAACTCGACTAGTGCCTCGCGGATCCGCACGTCGTCATCGACGATGAAGACAACATATTCATTGATGTTCATTTGGCCGCATTCACTTCAACCGGTAGCGTGAAGATAAACCTCGCTCCATGAGGCTCGTTTTTTTCTGCCCACAGCCGTCCACCATGACCCTCTACGATTGAACGGCAGATCGCCAAACCCATGCCCATCCCTTGCTCTTTCGTCGTGAAGAATGGCTCGAATATCCTGTCGGGGAATTCGATGCCCATACCAAAATCGCTGATTTCAGTCTGCACCGAATTTCCATTTCGGTGCAGACGCATGCCAAGAATGCGACCGTCCGGCGTCGAGTCCATCGCATCGAAGCCGTTTCGGATGAGATTGATCAGCACCTGCTGTATTTGGACCCGATCGAACGCGACAGGCGGAAGATTGCCTTCCACGTCGATCTTCATCTGAACGCGGCGTCGCGTCGCTTCCTCCGCCATGAGGCCGTGGGCTTCGGCAATCGCGCCGCAGAGCGGCGCGCTGTCTCTCGGCTCCACAGATTGCCTGAACAGCGCACGAATGCGGCTGACGACATCCGCTGCCGAGTTGGCGTCCCGGATGATGCGATCGACCGTGATCTTCGCGCGCTCGACATTCGACGGATCGGCAGATAGCCAACGTTGACAGGCGTGTGAGTTGGCGACGATCGCTGCCAGCGGTTGGTTCACCTCATGCGCGATCGAAGCAGAAAGTTCGGCAAGACTTGCAGCCTGAGTGGCCTTGGCGAGTTTGATTGATGTGTCGCGGAGCGCCTCTTCGGCTTGTTGTGCGCGCACCTCATCGTCAACGTCAATGGAGACGACATACCATTGCACGATCGTTCCGCCCGCATCACGCACGGGCTCCGCACGGGTATCAACCCAGCGATATGCGCCGTCGACACGACGCATGCGATATTTCATGGAGAAGGGCTCGTCGCTAGCGAGAGAGTGGCGGATCGCCTCAAGTAGGCCGACCGAGTCATCGGGATGGACAAAACCATCGACGGTCGGCGAAAGTCGGCTTGTGCTGGGCGCGCCGATCTCCGTCAAGCCCATGCCTATGAAGTCTGTGAACCGCTTGTTGAAGAAGATTGGCTCGCCTTCGGGCGTCAGACGTCTGATAAAAATTGGAACCATATTTACCAACTGCGAGAGTTCCTGTTCCCGCTCGCGCAACGCCGCTTCCGCACGCTTGCGTTCGGTCAAATCGAGGATGTAGGCGACGCCTTGCCGGGACTGCCCCTCGAAGCAGGCAGCCCCGATCAGCACAGGCACCCGGCTGCCATCCTTCCTAAAAAACTCTTTTTCGCGGGCTTGCATCATGCCCGTCCTCTTGAGTTCCTCAGCCTCGTAACGGGCATGCACCTCTTGCCATTCCGGAGGCGTCATATCGAACCATCGAAGCCCGGCCTGCAAATCCTCGCGTTCGTACTGGACCATGCGGAGAAACGCGTCATTGGCGTCGATGAGCAGTCCGTCCAGGTCCCAGATAACAATCCCTATAATATCTGAATCGACCAATCGCCGAATTTTGGCTTCTCGCTCCTCGATGTCGCTGTAAAGGCGCATCTGATCCTCTATGTCGTGACAGAGGCCGAACCACTGGACGATGCGTCCGCTGTCGTCTCGCATCGGCTCGGCGCGGCCCGACATCCACCGGTAAATGCCGTCAGCGCGGCGCAGCCGATATCGCATGGCGAAGCTTTCGCCAGTGAGAAGGCTATGATGGAGGGTCTCTTTGAACTGCGACGCGTCGTCCGGATGGACTGTCTCAACAACGGCCTGCAGTCGGCTCATGCCCGGCCTGTCGGTGTCCGCAACCTCCATGCCAAGGAAATCGACCATTCGCTTGTTAAAGAATACTGGCTCGCCGTCAGGGCTCAGTCGCCAAACCTGGCTCGGAACCATGTTCACGAGCTGCGAAAGCTCACGTTCGCTTTCGCTCAACGTGAACAGTGCTCGCTGGTGTTGCCGGGATATCGCGGCCACGATCAGAGCCGATAGTGCCGAGACTCCCAGGAACAGATGTAGCATGATCTGCTTCTGCCGCTGGGTCTCGGCATCGCCGATAAACTGACTAGCGCCGAATATTGTGAACGCCGCCGTGATCAAGGCGAGGAGGCTCAATGTGATGGCTGCGCCTTTAAACTCAAAGCGCACCGCAGCCCAAAGAAGGGGTGGCATGATGATGTAAGCGAAAGGCAAGTAGCCGCTCAAGGAAAGTGCGGCGACACCGAGAAAGATAAGCCCCAGGACACCAGCTTCGATCCACCGCGCGGCCGAGAGGTGGCCCTTGCTGCGCCAATTCTGGGATAACACCAAAACGACCGGCGCTACGATTAAGATGCCGGTAGCATCTCCGATCCACCAGAGAGGCCATGCTGTCGTGAGTGATTGCGATTGTATACCGAACCACACCAGCGTCGCACTGCCCACCGTCGCACCGACCACCGGTGCAATTCCGGCACCCAAGACGACGAATGCGAGAGTTTCCTGTAAGGTTTCCAGCCGAATTGGGCGCCCGCAGTATCGGTTGATAAGCCATGCGCCGGTTACCGCTTCAAGGGCGTTGGCGACGTATAACAGGACGGCCACAAGCAGTGGACTGCCGAACCAAAAGAAATTGCCAAACAGTTCCGCCAAACACCCTCCCAGGATCCACCAAGGCCAACTATGTCTGGAGGCGAGAACGAGCGTAGCAAGGAAAAGTCCGCCTGGTGGCCAAATGGAAATTCCTGTTCCGGGTACTATGGCGAGCGACTGTGCGAATCCGCAGCCCAACACGTAGGCCGCGATAAAAATTCCTAAATGCGAAAATTGAGGACGGTGTGACCAGACGCGTATCATCGGCTACTCCTGACAAAGGACGCGTGGCTGACCATCAGCATTAGTCTGGTACCTCATGCTCGCGGGCCTCAGCGATCGTGGCGCTTGGTCTTGATCGCAGGATGGGCTGATTTTTCTCCAACGAAGCGCGGCTGGCATCCTATGGAATCCATGTATGACCTCCCTCGTACGCGTTTCGAGGCTCCCGGGCGATAAGACTGGATGGATTATCGCTTGAATTTGAAACGACTGTCAGTGGCTCCCGACCGGGCAGTTGGCCCGCGACTAGATGCCGCCGGCATCGATCTTGCGCCCGTCGCGCCGGGGGCGCTCGTCTGTCGCACCGGCGGCCACACCCCCGGGCACAGCGCGGTTTGGCCTTGCGTTGGGCGGCGATCGGCTGACATTCGCCGGGTGTTGCAGCAAACGACGCATGCGACGCAACCACTTCAATCCGGGCACTCTCGCCGAACGCATCGGCCATCCGCCGGACGAGATTTTCGCGGCGCCCCACGCCTCCTACGCTATCCCACAGGTAATAGGTCGATGATCGAACCGGGCTTCTGCCCCGCCCCCGATCTTCGCCTTCCGGCGCAACATGCCTGTCGCGGTGCCACGCGCCCGGGCCGATGCCGACTATCGACGAGAACACACCCGCGTGAAGTGGCTTTTATTGGCAAAGCGGCCGATATCGCGATGTCGGACAGTGGCAAGCCCCAAACCGTCAGTAACTGCTTGGCCGTTTTGACGCGCTGGCGGAGTAGCCATTGGTACGTACCCTACTATCCCTAGGTTGAGGTTGAACTACCTGCTGAACTAGTCAGATTCGGCAGCCTGTACGATACCGCCAGGTGCCGTTTGCGCCCATAGTTGCTTACGTGAGGCAGCAACCTTGAACCTTCCTGAAGCGAGCTTCTGGCATGAGCAGACCGATCAACCACCAATGTTCACAAGACCCCGCGGTGGTGCCCGACACGCAGGAGAACAATTTTCAGATTGCCGAGTGCCCCCACGCCGATGCGGAAATGACCCGCGTGCTCAAGACGGCGCCACTCCGCATGGCTTCAGACCCATCCAGCGGCGTGATCACCTTCTGGAGACATGACCCCCTGCACGACGTGGTCCGGCCCATGGCCGACCACGTCATCATGACGTTCCCCGCCGAGCCAGTGCGGTTCGAGCGCCGCGACGGTAAAGCGTACGTGCACGGAATGACCCGTCCCGGGACCGTGACGGTCATTCCGGCCGGTTCAACCTCACGATGGGACATCTACCAGCCTTTAAGCGTCCTCCAGCTCTATCTCCCGCAGACAACGCTCAATCGCGTTGCCCACGAAGCCGGCACAACCGCCCCCGGCGAGCTTGTGGAGCGAACTGCGCATCCCGACCTCATTACATCCCGATTGCTGCTGAGCGCGGCCGACGCGCTGGACGGCTGCGCGGCGTTGGATACGCTATTCAGACACCAATTGACGGATCTTCTGGCGACGCGCCTGCTCGCGGCGCACGCCGGCCCACCTGCAACATTCCGACCGGTCATGGGCGGGCTGTCGCCCAAGGCGCTGAGGCGCGCCATCGAACGTCTGCGTTCGGACAGCGATGCGGACATATCGCTTGCCGCGCTGGCTACGGATGCAGGCCTTTCGCGCTTCCACTTCTGCCGCGCCTTCAAGGAAAGCACCGGACTGTCGCCGCATGCCTGGCTGCGCCAACACCATCTCGAGCAGGCCATGAACATGCTGCGTGACACCGACGATGCAATCGTGTCGATCGCAGCCGCTCTTGGCTATTCCTCTCAGACCGCCTTCGCCGCGGCATTCAGGAAGCTGACCGGCGAGAGCCCGAGCGATTGGCGGCGACGCACGAGGTACACATCTTCTCCGCCGACTGGCTTAGCGAGCGGCAAATGCCATCTCGTGACGAGGTAAACGCTGATGGCATGATCGACTGGGGCAGCCGCGACGGGAAGCGACAATGTTTTCGACCATGAGCTTGATGGTTTCGGCAACGATGGCATCACCGATTTCAAGTGCAGCGTCGAAAGGAACAGGAGATTAAGACATTTCTCAGCATCGGAGCGGGCCGGGGAATAGGTTTCGCGACTGCCGAACGCTTTGCCAAAGAGGGTTTTCAGGTGGTTTTGGCCGCTCGGAACGTCGCCAAGACGCAGGAGCTGGCCGAAAGGCTGATATCAAAAGGGTACAAGGCTAACGTTCGCAGAGCGGACGCAGGCGATCCGAACAGCGTTGCGGAGCTGGTCGCTGAGGTTGGGAAGCAGCACGGCTCAATCGACGTCCTGCATTACAACGCCGTATCCGCGCGCAAGGCGACCCTCTCTGAACAGCCGCGCGACAGCTTCAACAGCGATCTCGCCGTGAACATCGGAGGAGCGCTCATCGCCGCTCAGGCTGTCGCCCCGAAGATGGAGGAGCAAAGGGTGGGCCGCTGTCGCAATGGCTGCATGCGGGGCTGAAAGAAGCGGGCTTCGAGACGGTTCTGCTGGAAACACGGCATGTGAAGGCAGCATTGTCAGCGATGACAGTGAAGACTGATCGCAAGGATGCACGCGGGATTGCCCAGTTGATCCGGAGGGGATGGTTCAGCCCGGTGCACGCGAAGTCGATAGGGGCTCAAGAGATTCGAGCGCTGCTGGTTGCGCGCAAGCAGCTTCTTGGGCGACTTATCGATGTGGAATTGAGTATCCGAGGGATATTGCGTGGTTTTGGGCTGAAGGTTGGCCCTGTGACGCGAAAAACCTTCGAAGCGCGGATCCGAGAGTTGGTCGCGGGTCAGGCAACATTGGAGCGCATTGCCACGGCGATGCTTTCGGCACGATTGGCTCTGAAGGCAGAGTACGGAAGGCTACACAAGGCTGTGCTGGCAGCCGTACGTGACGATGCGGTCTGTCGCCGGCTGATGACAGTGCCAGGCGTTGGTCCCCTGGTGGCTATTACGTACAAATCGGCGATTGACGACCCCAATCGCATCACGAAGTCAAAATCAGCCGGCGCGCTGTTTGGGCTAACGCCAAAGAAATACCAATCGGGAGAAAAGGACGTCACGGGCGGGATCACGCTGGCCGGTGACGAGATAGTCCGCACGGTGTTGTATGAAGCTGCCAACGTTCTGCTATCGCGCATCACGCGGTTCTCAAAACTCAAGCGCTGGGGGATGGACGTAGCCAAGCGGCGAGGCTCGAAGCGCGCCAAAGTCGCTCTGGCGCGCAAGCTCGCTGTGATCCTGCATCGGATCTGGGTCAACGGCACAACTTACCGATGGGCTGAAGCGGGACCGATCGCAGCATAGAACAGGTAGAGGAGATCAGGAACGCAACCGGGCTGAACTGAAGCCCGGTGCCCGAAGTCCTGTCGCCGGGACGGTGGATCCGGTGAAGCCGTTACACGCCCAGTGGCCGTCATCTGACGAACTACGCGTATCTAGATAGGCTCACCGCTCCCTCTGACAGCATGATGTGGCGGCCAGGCGTTGACCACGGACAGAAGCATGAGCTCGGCGGCGTGATGTTCACTCGGGAGGCTTGACATCATCGGGCCCATTACAGAAGGGCGTGTAATCATTAACTCGCAGATGTCCGATCTTGAGGGCTAAGCGGAAATATTCCGCTCGGTCAGAGTATTACCGGTTTTGACCCGAAGCGGACTTCGGCGGGCCCACATGTCATATCCGCTTCCGGCGCGAAAGCGCACATTCTCGCGATGCGCGAGGCGTTTTCCGCGCGTCGTCACACCCGAAGCTGGGCCAGGCTGGGCGACCTTGCGCTTCACTTCTATTGATGCTGCTCCAACTCCGCCAGCAAACGCGCAGCTGTCATCGGATCTGCGGTGTCTCGCCCTTCCACGAATTGCTCGAGGATCGGCTGCAACAGTGTTCGACCGTGCTCCGATTTACCGCGATTGGCCCACAGTCGGGCCAGATCGATGGCGGTGCGCAGTTCCCATGCGCGAGCTTCTTGCTGGCGGCTCAGTTCAAGCGACTGCGTAAAATACGCTTCTGCTTCCTCGATGTTGGGCTCCGGCATGGAAGCAAGCACGTTTCCCTTCACGCGCAACAATTCGGGCATGTATATAAGGTCGCCGTTCGTCGTTACGCTGAGAACCGCCTCATTGATCAGCGCCAAGCTCTCGCGGAACTCTCCGATTTTTGCCAGACCCTCGGCGAGCGCAATATTGAATTCGGTCGTAAACAGCTTGTAGTGCGCCGAATGGAGCGTTTCCAGAGAGCGCTGCAGGCTCCGGACTCCCTCGCTCGCATTGCCGCGACGAATCGCCAGTGCGCCCCTATGGCCTTGGCCGATGGCCAGATAAGGCTCCAAGGAATGCTGTTCGGCAAGAGAGACAAGTCTGTTCGCATGCTCATCAGCGCCTTCGAGATCGCCAGCCCGAATGAGGACCGCCACCCCCCAGACCAAAGCTCGGCAAAGCGCTACTGGATGGCCGATGGATGCTGCGTTCTTCACGCCTTGGTGCACGCGCTCCAAGGCCTGGTTTGGTTGGCCTTGCAGCCATAGTGTCCTAGCTAAATTGATATCAGCGTAGTTGTAATGCTCAAAGTCGATATAGACCGTACCGGCCCTACGAGCACTCGGTCCGCCCAGACGCGCTTTCTCAAGCTCTCTGCGGGCGCCCGCGAGATCTCCTATATGGAGAAGTGAACTTCCGAGAAGAGAATGAGCCAGCGCCATAGCCGCCGGCCCGCCAATTCTCCTGGCAATGGCAGCGCCGCGCTCTGCATATTGTAAAGTGCCGTTGAAATCCGCGACGCGAGTGTGGAACAGGTGCAACAAGTTCATCAGGTACAATTGATAGGGTGCTTCATCACGCTGTTCGGCGATTGTGCGACTTCTGTCCAAGGCAGCTCGTGCCCCTTCACTGTTGCCGCGCGTGAACATTAGCGACACTCCAAGCGACGCCTGAAGATGCATTTCTTCGTGACCCGCGCGGCGCGTGTCGTCGAGTGCGAGAATTGCCCGCTCCGACCAGCGATGACATTCGGGCAAGAGCGACATTGCGAGAAATACCTGTGCGGCGGCAGCCGCGAGGCCGATGCCGATTTCAATATCGCCCTCCTGCCCGAAGCACCATTCAAGTGCCTTACGGACATTGTTCAACGCGGCAAAGTGAGGGAACCGCTCCACTCCGCTCGATAATGTCGGCCATTCGCTGCCGGACTGCTCCAGCCACCGTCGATAGTACGTCGCGTGACGCCCTGCCAAGCCGGCTGCTTCAGTGTCGTCGATCGCGATGTTGAGGAGGTAGGTGCGTGTCGTGTCAAGAAGCCGATAGCGCATCATGGCGTCTATCGGACGGATGGCGATCATCGATTTGCCAGCAAGGCTATCGATGGCCGCCAAAACCTGTGATTGATCGATGTCGTTGCTGGTGACGACCGCCAACGCGGCGTCGAGGCTGAAATGCCCGACGAATACGGCGAGCCGGCGCAGCACGACACGCTCCACTTCGGAGAGAAGCTGATAGCTCCAGTCGAGCGTCGCCTGCAACGTCTTTTGCCGCGGCGTCGTGCTGCGGTGTCCCAGCAAAAGCAGCGTGAGACTCTGGTCAAGAAGGGATTCGATTTGCTGCAGACCGTAGGCGTCGACGCGCCTGGCGACCAACTCGAGCGCGAGCGCCACACCGTCAAGTTTGCGGCAGATGCGCACAACAATTGCCACGTCGGCTTCGCTTAACTCCAGGTGAGCGCCACTCGCTGCCGCCCGTTCAATAAACAGGCGCGGCGCTGGAAATGTCTGCGCGGCCGCGCTCATGACCTCCGATTCTTCGGGCGGACAGGGGAGCGGATCCAGTCGATAGACATGCTCCCCTTCGACTTGAAGAACTTCACGGCTGGTCGCCAAAATGTGAACCTGCGGCGCCTTCGCGTAGATCTGCGATGCCAGTGCCGCAATGGCGTCGATGAGATGCTCGCAAGTGTCCAGAATAAGCAGCATCCGCTTGGTGCGCAGATAAGCGATCAAGGCCGGGGTCGCGTCCTCCGAGTGAACCGACAATCCCAGCATCGAAGCGATCGCCGTGGCCACCAGATTAGGATCGCTCAGCATGCTCAGGTCGACGAGCATGATCGCCCCCCTGAACGCTTCGCGCAGATGGTGGCCGACCGCGATAGCTACGGTGGTTTTGCCGACGCCACCAATGCCGACGATGCTGACCAGGCGGGCATCGATCAGATGAGTCGATATGCGCGGAACGTCCTCGTCGCGTCCGACCATGTGCGATAAACGGCCCGGCAGGTTGGCGTAAGGAAAACTGGCTGCAACTGCGCCAGCTGCGGAGTCCTGGTCGCTCGAACGCGAAACCGGCGCCACAAAGCAATAGCCCCGGCCCGCCAAGGTCGAGATGTAGCGGGCACCTTCTTTGCCATCGCGGAGCGCCCTGCGCAGGCTCGCCATGTGAAAGCGCAGGCTGCTTTCTTCGACCGTGACGTCGGGCCAAACGTGCGACAGTAGCTCATTCTTGCCGATGACGTCGTTAGGCCTGGAGACCAGCGCGATCAGAATGTCGAGAGCGCGTGCGCCCAATTCAACGGGAGCGCCTTCTCTGGTGAGCAGCCGTTCGCTCGGGGCCAGGCGAAAGGGCCCAAACGACAGGACATCTTTGCTTGACGCCACCCTCGGAACCATTGCGTTTCACGCTTGCCGGCCCTTGAGGCCCAATTTAGGACGGGAGGCCTCTCAAGTCATCTGGCTCTTAAAAGCTTGGCAGCGCTGGGCATTTTCTGACACCGCCCCGTGGCGTGACCACGTCCTGTTCCGGATCAAAGAGAGGAACCGAGCCTGGCATTGTCAGGCGCACACTCCTTGATGGTTGGGAACCATCCGCGCGCCGGTTCGCTCGCTCACGCTGTTCAAGTTGCACCTCTGGCAGCGGCTAACACCGCCTCACGGGACCTCACAGGGTCTCGCAACGCATAACGGGCGTTTCTCCCAGCTTCGCGTAAATAGGGTTGGCGAACGAAGCCAATCGAAGGAGTGGCAGATGGCCCAAATGGTAGCGGACGTCCTAGTCGGTGTGCTCGAACAGATCGGGGTTCGGCAGGTCTTCGGCCTGATCGGCGACTCCCTGAACCCGCTGGGCGACGCCGTTCGCCGTAGCAAGATAGAGTGGATCGGTGTCCGCCATGAGGAGGGAGCAGCGCTTGCCGCTGCGGGGCAAGCCAAGTTGACCGGTCGCTTGGGCGTGTGCGCGGGCACGACCGGTCCTGGCAGCACGCATCTCGTCGCCGGCCTTTATGAAGCGGCGCGCGACCATGCGCCGGTGCTTGCGCTTTCCGGCGACATGCCGCGCAAACTGCGCGGAACCGACTATGTCCAGACAACTGAACCGAATCTGCTTTTCCGCGACGTCTGCCTCTATAGCGAAACCGTTTCCTCGCCAGCACAGGCGCCGGCAGTGATTCATCAGGCGATCTCGGCTGCCTATGCGGGCCGCGGCGTCGCGCATCTGACGCTGCCGCAAGACGTGATTGCAGCCAAAGCTGATGGCAGCGTTACGAGCGTCGCCACGTTGAGGCCGTTGTCCGAGTTTGCTGCTAGCGCAACAGACGTCACTGCAATTGCGCGCCAAATGGATGCGGCCGAGAATATTGTCATCATGTGCGGCAGCGGATGCCACGGCGCCGCTAACGAGCTTCGGGCACTCTCGGATCGGCTCAACGCTCCCCTGATCCATTCGGTCAAAGGCAAGGATATCATGCCTTTTGACGACCTTCGCTGGATGGGCGGCATCGGCATGATTGGCACGAAAGCGGTCTACAACGCGATCATGCATTGCGACTTGCTTCTGATGCTCGGTACGGACTACCCGTATTCGGAATTTATGCCGCAAAAGGGTGCTGTCATTCAAGTCGACGAGAGGGCCGCCGTGCTCGGACGCCGGGCTCCGACCGCATTCGGCGTTGTTGGGTCAGTGCGACCGACCGTGAAGCTGCTGCTCGACCAGCTCGCCGCCAAGCGCGACAAAAAATTTCTCGAGCGTGTGACTAGCGAGCGTCGCAAGTGGGATGCGATGCTGGACGAGCAAGCGGACCCGAAGCGCAGCCGCGACCGCATCCATCCGCAGGCGGTCGCACGCGCGGTCAGCGATGCTGCCAAACGCGATGCGGTATTCCTCATCGATACAGGTCTCAACACACTCTGGTCCGGCAACTGGATTCGGCAGACTGGATCGCAGCGGATCCTGGGTTCGTTCAACAATTGCGGTGTCGGAACCGCGCTTGGTCAGGCAAACGGCATCCAGGTGCTGGATCGCTCACGCCAGGTCATCGCCCTTTGCGGCGATGGTGGTTTCAACATGCTGATGTGCGAGTTCCTGACGGCCGTGCACCACAAGCTGCCGGTGAAGGTTATCGTCTACAATAATTCCGGCCTTGGCCTCATTTTCCTGGAGGCCGAGGGCGTAGGTCTGCCGGCTTTTCGGGAGGCGATCGAATTTCCGAATCCGGATTTTGTCGCGCTCGCCCGCGCCTGCGGGGGCCATGGATTCAGGGCAAGGCATCCGGACGAGTTGCATGGCGCGATCGCCGAAGCACTTGCAGTCGACGGGCCCGCGATCATCGATTGCGTCGTCGCGGCCGACGAGCTGCCCAACATTCCCCATATCGAGCTCGACCTCGCGGCCCACTATGCCGTCGCGAAGGTCAAGGAAGCCGTGATCGCAGTCACGGGACGATAGATCATCACGTAAACGCCCATCATTGAGGAGAGCTGTCATGTCCAAATTTGCGAATGTCGTCACCATCGAGGTTGTCCCGGGGCAGAGAAATCAGGTCGTCACTTTGCTGCTGGCGCACAAGGCACGCCTGAAAGATGAGCCGGGCACGCTGCAATTCGAAGTCCTGCTGGCGAAAGACGAGGATACGACAGTTCGCGTCTACGAAATGTATCGGGATGCCGCGGCATTCGAAGCCCATCTGAAAGGGCCCTCCCTTGCGCGATGGAAAGAAGAGACTGCCGGAATGGTGGTGAAACTTCATGGGGTGCGCTGCGCGGTCGTGGACGAGCCGGTCCGCCAGCGCGCAGCAGCCGGCCACTGAGGAGACAACGTCATGACGACCCCGACATATGACAAGAGCATCAGCGCCCTCCTGGTGGTCGATCCCTACAACGACTTCATTTCCGAGGGAGGCAAGATCTGGCCCCGCATCAAGGCTGTGGCTGAAGCAAACGGCTGCGTCCCCAACATGCTGAAGGTCCTGAATGCCGCGCGCGCGGCGAAGCTTCGCGTCTTCTACGTGATGCATCATCGATATCGTGCGGGCGACTACGAGACATGGACCTACATTGCGCCGATTCAACGCGCCACGTGGCAGCACAAAGCGTTCGAAAACGGCACATGGGGTGGCGAATTTCGCGCCGAGTTCGTGCCGGCGCCAGGTGAGATTGTCGCGCAGGAACACTGGTGTTCCAGCGGCTTCGCCAACACCGACCTGGACTTGCAGCTCAAGAAACACGGCATCCATAAGCTGATCGTCGTCGGGCTCATCGCGCATACCTGCATCGAAGCGACTGTGCGCTTCGCCGCCGAGCTCGGCTATGACGTCACCGTCGTTCGGGATGCGACGGCGGACTACACGGACGAGATGATGCATGCTGCCCTGGACATCAATATCCCGAATTACGCGAGTGCAGTCGTGACCACCAGTCAGATCGTTGCGTCGATCTCGGCGGCCAACATGCTGGATGATGCTGTCCGGTAATGAGCAGGCCCGGGCGCTGTTGAATTGAAGCATATCCAGGAGTGTCTCATGACCATGATGGATGTCGTCAGGATCGACACGTTCGGCGCGCGTGAGGTCATGAAGTTCCGAAGGCTTCCGGTCCCCGCGCCAGGGCCGAACGAAATACTGCTGAGGGTGAAGGCGGCGAGCATCAACCCGGTCGATTGGAAGATCCGCGAAGGCCGATATCCCGCGGTCAAATCCGACATGCTGCCCTACGTGCTCGGCCGCGACGTATCAGGCGTCGTGGAGGCTTGTGGCGCGGAAACAACCGGACACCGGAAGGGCGACCAAATCTATGCGATGCTGGGCATCGATCGCGGAGCCTATGCCGAGCATGTCATCGTCAAAGCCAACGAGGGTGCCCCGAAGCCAAGATCAATCGACCATCTCACCGCCGCAGGAGTGCCGTTGGCAGGGCTGACCGCCTCGCAGGGGCTGTTCAGATATGGAGAACTGAAGGCAGGGCAGCACGTCTTGATCCACGGCGGATCAGGCGGCGTCGGCCACTTGGCCATCCAGTTGGCGAAAGCGAAGGGTGCTCACGTGATTACGACCGTTTCGGAGAGGCATTTCGCGTTCGTCAGGGAAATCGGCGCGGACGTCGTAGTCGATTACAAGAAGCAGAAGTTTGAAGACGTGGTGTGCGAGGTCGACGTCGTATTCGACCTGATCGGCGGCGAGACGCGGAAGCGTTCCTGGCCCGTGCTGAAAAAAGGCGGCATCCTCGTTTCAACGATGATGGAGCCGTTCCAGGAGAGCACGCGCGAATTCGGCGTGCGCGCTGCGCGTTTTACCGTTCAGGAGAACGGGGAAGAGCTCCGCGAGATAGGTAGCTTGATCGATGCCGGCAAGGTCAAGCCGAAGATCAGCAAGGTGTTTGACTTCCACGACGTCAGTTCAGCCCACGAGTATGTCGAGAAAGGTAACACCGAAGGCAAGGTGGTCCTCAGAGTTGCGGACTGAGACCGGACTAGCATTCACGTGACGTGGAGTTGCGCGAGGTCATTGAGTAGTTGGGCGTGCCTGTTCGGGAGTTTCTTGCTGCACCTGCTTACGTCCGATTATGGCCCTTCTGCGACCTCGGGCAATGTCCGCTCTTCCGCCGCTGTTGGGGGTTGAGCGGACATCAGTCGGCCAAGCGCTTACTGAGTACACGCCCTCGTACTCAAGTGCCTCGCGGAAAATGATGTAGAAGACGTGCCATAGTAACCGGTACCGGTACCTTGGTCGCTTCAATCCCGACTAATGCCCCCGGGTCCTCCCCCCGCGACGCTAGGCGGAGCGTGTGCTTACTGTTGCGCCGGGCGTGATGGGGTGTCTGGCCGACCGGTCCGGCAGCCGTTAGCGGCGGCGAGGCACCGCCAGCTCCGCGCGCATCTCATACTCTTCGATGATGAGGCCGCCAAGCTCGCTGCCATGGAAGACGCCGGTGAGCTGACGCTCGATAAACTTGTATTCGGCGCTGCCCTCGCGCGCGTGCTTCAAGCGATAGGCCAGATCGGCGATTGTGTCTTCCAGCTCGATCTCTTCGGCAGTCTTCGGAACGTCAGGGTCGTAAACAGTCATTGGTCCCTCGGTGACGGCGATTTTTGCGGGTGGGGCTGCGGCGTTGAAGCGGGACGGTGAGCGATCGTGAGCAACTGGCGCCGCCGACGCGCCGGTAGAACTCGTCC
This sequence comes from Bradyrhizobium sp. UFLA05-109, assembly GCF_054185165.1. Taxonomy (NCBI): domain Bacteria; kingdom Pseudomonadati; phylum Pseudomonadota; class Alphaproteobacteria; order Hyphomicrobiales; family Nitrobacteraceae; genus Bradyrhizobium; species Bradyrhizobium sp. UFLA05-109. Next base: position 24,423 of record NZ_JBBIAR010000090.1, read on the forward strand.
TCCTCTTCTTCGGTGTAGGGCGGCTCGTGATAGTAGGTGCCGTTCTTCGCCATCTTCCTGACCATGGAGATCGGCCATTTCGCAATGAAGTGAGAGTGCGGAAGACGACGGCCCTTCCGAGAGTGCAACTCATTTTCGTCGCAGGTCACGGGATCGCTCCCGCACCCCTGAATAGGAATCTACCTACTCCAATGCAGGGTCACAATGCCCCAAAGCGCTCTGACAGTTACCCCTGAGACTGGATGAAAAAACAGGACCTGACCGCATTCAATCTCTGCTTACCGTGGCCGGGATCCGCGCCATTGGCTTCAAATTCGTCTTAAAGGAACGGCCGCGACGTTAACAGCAGGAGAGCGTATTTATCGACGTCCGCTATGCCCCGGTCGCGACAAAATTCTGCAGCGCTGGCGCGACGGGCCAAGAGCCGACCTCTCTTTGCTCCTTTGCCGCTATAAGCACTCTCGCTGCCTGAGCTCATCCAGCAGGGCCTTCGCCTCCTTCAGGTCGCGGGTGTCGAAACCCTCGGTGAACCAACCATAGACCGGGGCAAGAAGATCGTGGGCCTGCTGTCGTTTGCCCTGATCGTACCACAGCCGCGCCATGCTCACAGCCGCACGCAATTCCCAGGACTTTGCTTGCTGCTGACGAGCGACCGCCAGCGCGTGTTCGAAATATTCTTCCGCTTTCGTTGCGTCAGGATCGGGCAACGATAGCGCGATTTCGCCTGCCATGCGCTTGATTTCGGCCTCAAACCAACTTTCCTTGGTTGTTTCTGCCTTGATCATGGCTTCGTGAATGCAGGACAGTGCATCATCGAAGTTGTCGAGTTCAGCATGAGCGCCTGCCAGGTACGATAACCAGAATGGCTCTAGCGCTGTTGCCGCCGTTGACCGACGCGCGATGATACCCGAGGTGATCACATGGACGGCGTCTGAGACCTTCCCAGTGAGGGCCAAGACGCTACCTTGGGCCAGCGTTCCGAGTGACCCCCAAAACAAGGAACCTCTTTCGTCTGCCAGGGGCACAAGTTCATCAGCTTCGGCGCTTGCTGCCGCATAGTTTCCGCAGCAGATATGGGTAAAGGATGTATGGAACAGGGCATACATCAACGTGGCCGCTTGGCCGATCTCGCGCGCTTCCTTGAGCGCCTGTTCAGCGTCTCTGCGTGCAGCCTCGGGGAAGCCAAGAAGCCACAGAGCCCAGGACCGATAGGATAGGGCTGCGACCCTGATGTCCTGGCCAAATCGAGCCGCCAGCGCGCGATGTTCGGCGGGATCGTAGATCGCGATCGCCTGATCGTAATGTGCCCGACTTTCCGCAAGGGCCCCCGTACACATCAGAGACGTACCCATAAGACGATGCCCAAGCATGAGTGGAACCATCGTTCCCCGCTTCTCGGCAAGCGCCAAGCACTCTGTCGCAAAGTCGAGGAGAGCGTCGCTGTTGAACCCGATATAGTTCGCGACCCAGAACCCATAGAGGACTGAAAACAGGAGCAACGGGTCTTCAGGGGACTCTCCGAGTGACTCCACTTGCTCGATGAAGGCGCGGGCTCGATCGAGAGATGCGATAGTCTCAGGGGCCGCGTGGCCCTTGGTGTGCATCAAAGCATTCACGAGCGCGACCTGCAGGTTGATCTGGTCGCGACGCAGCGCTGGTGTGCCCGGCAGCGTCGCAATCTGTGAAAGAGCGCGGATTAGCTGAACCGTCGCCTCTACTAGCGCTGAACGCGCTAGCGACCGCTGTCCCGCCTTGCCCCATAAGGCCGCCGCCTTCTCGATCAGCCCGGCCTCAGTGCAGTGATGTGCCAGCAACTCCAGTTGGCTCTCGGCTGTCTCGGCGAATTGGCTTTCAACTGCTTCGGCAATGCGCGCGTGAAGCGCGCGGCGGGGCTCGCGCAGCAACGTGCCATAGGACGCGTCCCGCACCAAGGCATGCTTGAATACATAAGTCGCATTCGGCGGCAAGTCCAACCTGAAAAGCAAACCAGTCTGTATGAGACGGTCTAGCGCCGACCCCAGTTCCGCCTCTGGCATGCGCACCACCGCCACCAGGAGAGCATGCGAAAACTCCCGACCGATCGCCGCGCCAATCTGTGCCACTTCTTTGGCAGGGCCGAGCCGGTCGAGCCGCGCCATCAATGAGGCGTGCAAACTTGCGGGGACCGCCAAGGCCGGGGACGGAACGACGGCAATCGTGCGTTCGACCGCGCTCTGGCCCTCCGCCTCCAGCACTGCCTTCGTCATCTCCTCCACGAACAGGGGGATGCCATCGGTACGTTCGATGATGTCCTGCCTGATGCCCGCGGGCAGCAGCGTGTTGCCGACTACGCCGTCGATCATGGCGCCGACTTGGCGTTTCGTCAGCCGATTGATCGTCATGGCGGTCACGTGCGGCCGCCCGATCCAGGGCGCCTCGAACTCCGGCCGGAACGTCACGATCATGAGAACGGGAACCGTTGCGATCAGGTCTAGCGTGCGACCGAAGGCTTCCAGGCTCGTGGGATCGCCCCAGTGCGCATCCTCGACGATCATCAGCACGGGGCTGGAGCGCGCCAGGGTTTCCAGCTGAATGCCGTGTGCTTCCAGCATTTTCTGACGCCGCTGTCCGGGAGCAAGCTCCAGAGCGGGGTAGCGTCCGTTGTTGGGAAGTGACAGCATCTCGGCCAAAAGCGCCGCGTCTTGCGGGGACGTCCTGGTCTGTGCCAGCAGGGCACCGAGCTTTTCGAGCTTTGTTTGCGGTGTGTCCCCGACTGCAAATCCGGCGGCAGTTTCAAGCTGCCCAATGATTGGATAAAATGCACTGTTCGTGTGTTGCGGCGAGCAGAAGTAACGTAACCGCGTGTGAGGTTCGGCTGCAATCCCCTCCATTAGCGCGGTTGAGAGCCTGGATTTGCCTATCCCGGCCTCGCCGGATAGCATCACCACCTGACCTTTGCCCCTTTTTGCTTGCGACCAGCGCCTCAATAGCAGTCCAAGTTCTTCTTCTCGTCCCACCAGTGCAGTCAGCCCGCCGGGGTGCATCGCCTCAAAGCGGCTCTCGATAGAACTTGCCTGCAGCGCGCGGAAAGCTTTCACTGGCCCGGCGAACCCCTTGAGCTCCCCTGGCTCCAGGTCGCGCAGCTCGAAGAGGTTGCCGAGGAGCCTTCGCGTGCCTTCGGCAATGACAACGGTGTTCGGCTCAGCGATCCCCTGCAGACGAGCCGCCAGGTTCGGCGTCTCGCCCACCACCCCGCGCTCCTGCGCCTCGCCGGCACCAACGAGATCGCCGACCACGACCAAGCCCGTCGCGATCCCAATACGCGCCCGGAGCGGCTTCTGGATACCCAGCTTGCCGATCGCCTCGATGATCGCCAGTCCCGCCCGGACGGCACGCTCGGCATCATCCTCATGGGCGTGGGGATAGCCGAAATAGATGAGCACCCCATCGCCCATGTACCTGGCCACGAAGCCGTCGAACCGGGCGACCGTTTCCGCGACGCACCTATGATAGGCGCCGATTACCGAACGCAGATCCTCTGGGTCGAGCGTGGTCGAGAGCGCGGTCGAGCCAACGAGGTCGGTGAACATCACTGTCAGTTGGCGACGCTCGGCGTCGTCTCGCCGAGTTGGCTCGATATCCAAGAGTGCAGAAGGTGCCGTTACGGCAGCCGAGACGTTGCTGAGATCGCGGATCGCACGCCGCATTTTCAACCGGTGGCCCAGCGAAACGCCAAGGTCTTTGAGATGTTGATCGGTCAAGTCGGGGAGAACGGCCATATCAATGTCGTTCTCGGCAAACCTCTCCGCGTACTCGGCCATGCCGAGCTTTTCGAGCCATTCAGCAATTTGCTGCATCGCGGCCCTCTTCGGACTTGACGCTGTCCGTCCTCACCGACAGGACAGAAAGTCTACCACGCGCACCGATTTATTGTAGCGCCCAAAGGAGGGGCGCATGTCCGGTCAGGGCCAGAAGCAGACTCATGCAGTGCACCACGCCGCTACTCGACAATAGCCTGCAGGGCCGGTTTCATCGCAGATGGAAAAGCTTCGCGATTACTTTCGTCTGTGATGATCGCGGCAAGTTGGCATTCGAAGGCCCGCAGTCGTGCAGCCTCGCTGCTCGATAGTTCTGCTGGAGACACAATCGTCATCCCCTAGACGCAAGACCGCTCAACAATAGCAGCTCTCGGTGCAAAGGACCTTCTGGTTTGGGTTATTCATATACACCGGGACTTCTACGATAGATTTGCTTTCCCGCCGGCGTGTTTTCTGCCTTCTCATTGCTCTCCGGCCATTCCAGCCGACGCGCCGACCTTCGCTTCCTATTGCGTCTTCATCTCCCCGAGATAGGCTTGCTGCACCATCTCGTTGTCACGCAGATCTTTCGCGGAACCTTGCAGCACCACCTCGCCGGTTTGGATCACGTAGCCGTAATGGGCGATCGAGAGTGCCATATTGGCGTTTTGCTCGACCATGAAGATGGCGGTGCCCTGTTTGTTGATCGCCTGGATGATGTCGAAGACCTGATCGACGAAGGCCGGCGAGAGCCCCATGGAAGGCTCGTCCATGCAGAGAAGCCTGGGGCGGGCCATGAGCGCGCGAGCCATGGCGACCATTTGCTGCTCGCCGCCCGAAAGCGTGCCGGCGAGCTGCGTCAGCCGCTCCTTGATGCGCGGGAAGAGCTCGAAGACGCGCTCCTTGTCGGCTTCGATCCCCTTGGGGTCCGAGCGTGTGAAGGCGCCCATTTCGAGGTTCTCGAGGACTGTCATGCGCGGGAACAGGCGCCGCGCCTCCGGGACCGGCGCAATGCCGCGTTTGACGCGTTCGGCGGTCGGGAGATTGTTGATTATGGCGCCGCCATAGGTCACGGTGCCGCTCTTCGGCTTCACGATGCCGAAGATCGTTTTCATCGTGGTGGATTTCCCCGAGGCGTTGCCTCCGAGCAGACACACGATCTCGCCTTCACCCACCCGGTAATTCACGCCTTTGAGCACGTGAAGTTCGCCGTAGTAGGTATTGACGTTGTTGAACTCAAGAAGCGGCGGCAGCCTTTGCGATTTCGTCTGTTGAGCGTCCGAGATAGGCACGCAGAACGTCCTTGTTCGAGTGGACTTCCCTGGGCGTGCCCTCGGCGATCTTCTGGCCGTAATCAAGCACGATGACTTTGTCGGCGATCTCGTTCACGACGGCGAGCTTGTGCTCGATCATGAGCACGGTGACGCCGCGATCGCGCAGATGCCGGATCTGATCGGTGAGCTCGAGCGTCTCGGTCGGGTTCATGCCCGCCGTCGGCTCATCGAGGAGCAGCAGGACGGGCTCCGAAACGAGTGCGCGCGCGATCTCGAGCCTGCGGCGATTGGCATAGGACAGCGTCTTCGCGAGATGCTGGATGCGCGGCATCAGGCGATTGCCGAAGATCGAGATGACCTCGATGACGCGGGCACGCGAGGCCTCCTCCTCGCGCCGCACATGCGACGTGCGCAGCACGGCGCCGATGGCGCCCGTCGAGGTGCGCGTATGCGTGCCGACGAGCGCATTCTCCATCAGCGACATGTTGGCGAAGAGGCGCAAATTCTGGAAAGTGCGCGCGATGCCGCGCTCGACGATGAGATGGGGCGGCAGCCCCGTCACATCCTCTCCGGCGAGTAGAACCTTGCCGCCATTGGGCGGAGTCAAGCCCGTGATGAGGTTGAAAAAGGTCGTTTTGCCGGAACCGTTCGGGCCAATGATGCCGACGATCGTTCCCGGCATCACATCGAGATCGATGCCTCTGACGGCCTGAATGCCGCCGAAGGATTTCCAGAGGCCCCTGACCTCGAGGAGCGGCGTGTTCGGGTCGATCGCCCTGCGGTGCAACGGCGCAAGCGCGTTCTGAATTGCGCCGCGCGTCGGCACCGCCGTCTGCTGCGCATGGGAGAGCGCCGATACCGCCGCCCGCTCGGGAATGAGGCCTTGGCGCCTGAAGCGCATCATGAGCACGAGGATGACGCCGAAGATGAGCTCGATCGATTGCACGAGATCGAGTCTCTGGAAGAACTCGATTCCCGTGAAATGACCGAAGGCGTGGATCCACTGCGTTAGATCCTGGAGGAACCAGGATTGCAGGAGTTGCAAGAGGAGCGCGCCCAGCACGACGCCGGCGACGCTTCCCGTTCCGCCGAGCACGATCATGACGAGCAGCATGACCGAGACCGGAAACATGAACATCTCAGGCGTCGCGGTCTGCAACTTCGCGACGTAGAACGTGCCCGTGGCGCCCGCGAAGCCGGCGCCCGTCGCGAAGGCTAGGAGCTTGAGCTTCACGCGGTTGACGCCCATGGCTTCCGCCGCGATCTCGTCCTCGCGGATGGCGAGCCAGGCGCGTCCGATGCGCGAATCCTTGAGGCGAATGCTTACGAAGATCAGGAGCGCCGCCAGAGCGAGCCCGAGATAGAAGAACGGGGTCGACTTGACCCCGAAACTATAGCCGAACAGCGACGGCGAAGAGACACCGTTCAGGCCCATGGCGCCATTCGTCAGATAGGGCGTATTGCGCGCCACGATCGGCACGATCTCGCCGAACCCCAAGGTTACGATGGCGAGGTAATCGCCCTTGAGGCGCAAGGTCGGCGCGCCGAACAGCACGCCGAAGAGCGCCGCGATGATCGCCGAGATCGGAAGCATCAACCAGAAGGACACGGTGAAATGTACCGTGCCTGGGCCGCCCGCGTCCTCGATATGCTGGACTAAGCCGAGCCACTGGAACGGCTCCCAGAAACCCCACCATTCCGGCTGCACCTGGTAAGAGGAGAAGATGCCGTAGGCATAGGCGCCGATGGCGAAGAAAGCGGCATAGCCGAGATCGAGGAGGCCAGCGAAGCCGACCACGATATTGAGGCCGAGTGCCAGGATCGCGAAAGCGAGCGCGTTCGCGGCGGCGTCGATGATGCCTTCATTGGGGAAGATGAAGGGAAAGCAGAGGCCGAAAGCGAGGATGGCGACGAGGAAAGCCCGGCGGCCCCTCCTCCCTTGCGTCCATTCCCGGAAGCCCGAGGAAGCTCCGCTTTGGTCAATCCCCGGGGCCGCGTCCGATTGTTGAAGTTGCGGTTGGGCCATGGAGGACCACTTCTAGGATTTCGTGGGAGCCGCGCGTCCGAGCAAACCGGTCGGACGGAAGACCAGGACCAGTACCAAGATCGAGAAAATGATCACATCGGTCCATCGCACCTCGAGATACTGCCCCCCGAGCGATTCGATGAGGCCGATCAGCACGCCGCCCAGCATGGCGCCCGGCAGACTGCCGATGCCGCCGAGCACGGCCGCGGTGAAGGCCCGCAAGCCCGCCGTGTAGCCAATCGCGAAATTAGTATAATTATAGTACAGACCGAAGATGAAGCCCGCGGCACCCGCCAGCGCCGAGCCGAGGAAGAAGGTGATGAGCACCACTCGGTCCACGTCGACGCCCATCATGCGGGCCGCTTCCTGATCCTGGGCAGTCGCCTGCATGGCTTTGCCCATCTTGGTGCGCCGCACGAAATAATGCAGGGCGAGCATCAGGAGGATCGACACCGTCCAGAGCAGCACCTCGCGCAGGCGCAGCACGACTCCACCGATCTCCCAGCGCACCGGAGGCATGGGGTTCGCGTAGTTGATCGTCTCGGCGCTGACCCCGAGCAAGATGAGGTTATAAAGGATGTAGGAGATGCCGATGGTGGTGATCATCGGCGCAGTGCCCGATACGTTGCGCAGGGCCCGCAAGCCAAAGCGCTCAATCACCGCGCCCAGCACGCCTGTGCCCAACATCGTCACGATGAGCACGAAGAGGAGCACGCCGACCAGGGGCAGGCCGTAAAGCACCTCGCTCTGGCCGAAAAAGCCAAGAGCATGCATCACCCAAAGGGCGATGAAGGAGCCCACCATGAAAACGTTGAAGTGCGCAAAGTTGATGAGTTCGATGATCCCGTAGACCATCGTGAACCCAAGCGCGAGAAGCGAATACATCGCGCCCAGGCTCACTCCGTTTATCACCTGCTGAAGCAGGATTTCCCAGGAATTCACTCTCCGGCTCCCGCCTCAGTGTTGCAGGGTCAGCACTGATCAGGACTGGGGCGCCGTTCCGACGTAGATCTGCTGATGTTGGTAGTCGTCCGCGGGAACTTTACTGTCGCGCTTGTACTGGAAGACGCTGACGGTGCGGTCCTTGATGTCACCGTTTTCGTCGAAGGAGATCATGCCTTGCAGGGTCTTGAGGTTCGAGGCCTGCATGGCATCGCGCACATTCGTGCGGTTCACTTCCTTGCCGCTCACAACGACCCGCTTGATAGCGTCGATCACCACCAGCGCCCCGTCATATGCCGTGATCGAATAGTCGGTCGGCTGCTGCTTATACCTCTCGGTGAAGGTCTTCACGAAAGCAGCCGCGGCCGGATCATCGGTCATATGCGGACCCGCATTGGTCGAATACCAGCCCTCGACCGCCGGCCAGCCGACGCCGGTGAAGAAGCTGCCGCCTTGGATGCCATCGCCGCCGCCCTTCGGCATCTTCGGGATGACGTCATAGGCTTGCTTGGCGAGCTTGACACCGGCTTGCGCGACGCCGCCGTAATAGAGCGCGTCGGGATTGAGGCCTTTGATTTTGGTGAGGATCGTCGTGTAATCGGCCTCCTTCGGGTTGAGCTGGTCGCGGCCGACGATCTTGATCCCGTTCTTCTCGGCCTGTTTTTGGAAGGCGTCGGCGATGCCGACCCCGTATGCGCCCGCATCGTCGAGCACATAGACCGACTTCACCTTCAAGGTTTGGGAATAGAAGTTCGCCATGTTCGGGCCTTGGAAGGCGTCCGTCGTGACGGTGCGGAAATAGATTGGCTTGCCCTTCGGCCTGAATTGGCCGGCCATCTTCGGGTTCGTGATATCAGGATTGGTCGAGCTCGGCGTGATGGTGGCGAGATCGGCTTCGCTCAGGATCGGCGTCATCGCCTTGCCTTCGCCGCTCATTTGCGGGCCGAGATTGGCGACGACCTGCGGATCGGAGATCAGCTTCTTGGTGTTGGTTGCGGCCTGGGCCGGATCATACTGGCCGGCAGTCGCAGTTCCGCTGTCGTAGGTCACGATCTCGATCTTGTAGCCGGCTACGCCACCCTTGGCATTGGCTTCGTCGATCGCAATCTGAAAGCCGTGCTGGATCTTCGACGCATCGTCAGCATCGGCGCCCGTCAGCGGCAGGGTCACGCCGACCTTCACGACCTTCTGCTGGGCCTGCACGGCGACGATGCCGCCTGCACCCGCCAAGGCCGCCACGCCAGCGACAGCGGCAATACTGAAGGCACGACGCGTGTGTTTGGATTGTTTCATGATCATCACCTCGTTGACGTCCGGAACCAAGGCTCCTCGCGGCGTCGCTTGGCGGCCGCGGTCACTCACTAAAGGCACGAGCGTGCCAATGGTCAGGAATAAGGGGCGAGCAATCCGACGCAGTCGGCGTGGGCCGGCACCGTTGATTTCGCCGCCCGCCCTCCCCGGATCGGCATCCTCAGCATACCTCTATTGGCAAACGTAAGCCGTGAAGTGCCGCCAGAGCAATAAGAAAAGATGCTAGATTCTCAGGGGCGCCAGTTCCGCCCCTGGCCCGCCACGCCATTTCGCTGCGCTGCGGAGCTTGGTCGCTATCGGAGCATAGCGGACATTAAGTAGGACGCACCGCCCTTCTCATCTGCAACCGTGGATTTTCTCGCCGCAAATATCTTGAATAGCTGCGGTCGCGCCGGTCCCCGCGGGTCGTCCGCGGCCTGTAGGACCCGGGAATCCATGCGGGTGGTCGCTATCGTTGGGGCTGTCATCCTCCTCGCTCGTATCCGCGCCGTTCTCAAGTGTCAGGGTCGGGAATGCTACTCTCGCGAATGCAGCGGTACAGCGTCAGCCGATGGCGTCCCGACCCGATGGTGGCGATTGAAGCGAGAAGCGCGCGGCTACGTAGGGCCCAGACGGGCGAGTTCGGCTTGATCCAGTGCTCTTGCTATGCCTTCACCACGAATGAACTGCGTCCAAAACGCGAGCGCTAATAGTCCTAAAGAGAATATTAACGACGCTGTGATCATTTGCCGTACCGGCTGGGGTATCATCGACAGGGAGAGTCGATCATGCCGGGATTCGAGATCGCTTGGAATCGCCGTCGCCTCGCATCGCGCTATCTCAAGGAACCCGCGCCATGGGTTCAAGACGCCATCCTGCTGGAGCGCGTTCTGCTCGACGGCCAAGCGCAGCTCAAGATCGTCTGCCGCATTGCCTCCGTGGTCGAGGACCGGCTGAACGATCCCACCGAGCGGGACCACTTCTGGCGCGTCGCCCGCGCGCGCCTCGGCAAGGTCCATCGTCTCACCGGCCGCGACCGCGCCGACATCGAGCGCCTGCTCGCGACGAACGTGCCGAGGCCGGTGATGCTAGGGCGCGACCAGAACGAACAGAAACGCGCCGGAGACCACCGCGACCCAAACGAGCGAGAGCCAGATGAAGAAGTTCGTCAGGTCCATTGATGCACGCCTTCGGCGAACAGTGTCAGCCCGGCCGGAGGCTTTGCACTAACCTGTGATCAGGGGAATGACGTCTCCGGCTTCGGAAGCGGCTCGCTGAAAATCCTGGAATAGCCGACAAGGGCCCTCGACCACTTGCCTGCGTAGACTCGAGAGCGTTTCTTGCTGCGACGCATGAGTCTGAAATAGCCCCAAGGCGAGGTCGGCGGGTTGCTCGAAGGTGCGCTGTCACGCAAAGCGGACTCATCCGCCATGATCCCGGACCGGCGCCGATGCCGATCACTCGATTTATTTGACGCCTCAAAACCTTCAATCGCCGCCACGAATTTTCATCGCGACTGTCAACGGACTGCGCATGTGGGCCAAATTCAAACTCCGCACGGGCGGCGTACCTCGGCATTCTGATAGGCGTCACGACGGCGTGGTACTTCGTAGGGTTCATGCCCCTCGCTAAAATGCCCTAATCCCCTCCCTAAAGTCTTCCTGACTGACTGCCTGTTGCGACGTTGGTTCTGTTGCGACGATCACCCACATGACACTGCGAGCCTCGGGCGGCAGTCGCGATCGAACAAAGTCTCCAGCTACAGTCTCCCGAAAACGGGAATATTCGCAGAATTGGCCGGAGACTTTCGGTAGTTTGGCCGCCGAAAACGGCGGAACGAGAGTCTGGAGACTACTGCTAGTGCGCAAAAGCCCGCTGTTGGCGGGCTTTTCTGCCATTCCTAGAGTCCATTACTAAACGGCACACTGGCTGGCTGGGGCGGGAGGGATCGAACCTCCGAATGGCGGAATCAAAATCCGCTGCCTTACCGCTTGGCTACGCCCCAACACGACCTTCGGGAACGGCGCCAGAACCGGCGGATTCCCTTCGGGTCCCGCCGGTCTACAGAGAGTAGAC
>NZ_JBBIAR010000091.1:0-35356 GCF_054185165.1 Bradyrhizobium sp. UFLA05-109
TGCATGACTCCGCTTCGAAGCCCCCCTTCGACCCCTCGATCCAGGTGTCGCCGAACAATCCCTGTCCATTCCTGCGCGGCCTCGTCGGCGAAGGCTTTGTCGATGGCGGGACCGTCCCGCTCATCACGCTGTCGCAGACCATCGCGAATGCGAGCGGCGAAACGGGGTTGAAGAAGATCTCGGCGCGCATCCAGGTCCGCGGGGTTGCGCTCATCGCCAACGGCTTCCGCCACATCCTGAAGAGCATTTGGGCGGGCGCGCAGCTCGACGCGCTGCGCGGCGGGCCGCTGGACAAGCTCGGAGCCGGCTCGCGCATCCTCAGCGTCGACGGCAAGGTCAACGAGGATGAGATCGCACGGCTTGCGAGCTTCGGCCGTACCTACACCGATCCGAACGGCGGCAACACCGAGCGAGGTCTCAACGCGTCGGAAATCAAGACCTTCATGCGCGACAACCTCAAGCGCGCCGGCAGCGCCGCACGCTGGTATTACCCCCTGCTGATGAAGTTCGAATGGCCCATCCTCCTGAAGATCATGGGCAAGGGCAAGGCAGAGGACCGCTATCTCAGCGTGGACGAGGTGCGCACGTTGTTCAACGAACGCAAATTCCCGGACCGCATCAACCAGTCCATCCTGTGGCAGCCGCTGCTGTCAGCCTGCCAGCTCAGGTTTCGCTGGGCGTTCGCGCTCGGAGCGCTGATCCTTGCCCTCGGTCTCGCGACCTTGGTTACGGTCGCCGAATTCCCGAACCAGGTCCGCGCCATGCTGCCGCAGAAGGGGATACTCGCGCAGCTTCTGCCGCCGCCCTTGCCCACGCTCCCCGAGACGACGGCAGCCTATTGGCTCGAGCAAAACTGGTCGCTCAAGGACCGGCACTGGTTTCATCACGCCAGCCAGGGCACCGCGACTTTTCCGGTGCCCTATACCTGGTTCATGGCACTCGAGCAGCCGCGACTTCATCTGTTCTCGCGGCCAGGCATGATGAAGGACAGCGCCTATCTCGAGCGCTTCGGCTTCATCCCGAGCCCGCAGTCGATCCAGACCGACGTGACCACGCTGCGCCGCTTCGGTTACGCCAATGTCTATGAGACGACACAGGTCCCGGACTGGTCGACCAAGTGGACGCCGGCGGAGAACGTCGACGGCCTGCCGGTCGGCTTCGCACGGATGACCGGTGTCGTCGATCCCGCGACCGGCCGTCGCGAAGAGGACAAGATCGGGCTGACCTGCGCGGCCTGCCATACCGGCCAGATCCACTACCACGGCATCGACGTCCGCTTCGATGGCGGGCCGGCGATGACCGACCTGAAGAAGCTCGAGCTCTCCACCGGCCTGTCGATCGCGTACACGCTGTACGTTCCGTTCCGCTTCCAGCGCTTTGCCGATCGCGTGCTCGGGCCCGAGGCCAGCAAGGCGGACCGCGACACGCTCAAGCAGAAGCTCAGCGCCATCGGCAAATTCCTGATCGATTGGCAGAACAAGTACAACGACACGATCGAGCACAGGCAGACTTGGGACAAGAAGAAGCAGCAGGACACCGAGGAAGGGTTCGGCCGCCTCGACGCCCTCAATCGCATCGGCAACCAGGTTTTCTCGCAGGATTTCGCGTTGAGCGGGATCAGCGGCTTCGAGAAGAACCTGCACGCCCAGGACGCACCGGTCAGCTATCCCGCGATCTGGACCGTACCGTGGTTCAAGTTCGCCCAATACGACGCCTCGATCGAGCAGCCGCTGATCCGCAACGCCGGCGAAGCCCTCGGCGTGACGGCGCTGCTCAACCTGTCCGATGCCTATCCGGAGGACGCGCTTTGGCGTTCCTCGACTCATATCAAGACACTCGGCTGGATCGAGGACCTGCTCAGAGGCCCCGATCCATTCAAGCCGGCCGATCCCTCTGGCGGCCCGAAATTCGGTGGCCTTCTGGCACCGAAATGGCCCTCGCAGATCCTTGGCGATGCCTGGAGGCTCGATCAGAAGAAGATCGACAATGGCCGCAAGATCTACGCCGAGATGTGCTCCGGGTGCCACCTGCCGGCCGTCGACACCCCGGCCTTCTGGTCGTCAGGCCATTGGGAGGCAAGCGGCGACACCAAGGTCCTGAACGCGGTGACGATTCCCCTCGACGAGATCAAGACCGATCCCGAACAGTCCCTCGTGCTCACCAACAGGATCGTCGATGTGCCCGGCTTCCTGAAGGTGAATACTGCCGACCTCAAGACCTGGTGGCAATGCGACGTCCCGACCGCGAGTTCGTCGACCGAGATGGTGTATGCGCTCGGCCTCATGACGGTGGTTGACCTCGTCGCTCGCAAGTGGATGGACGACGATAAGACTCCGGAAGCTGAGCGGGCGAAATTGTGGAATCTCGCGCGCAAGAACTGTCTCAATCCGGCGCCCGGGCCACGCTATCGCGCGCGGCCGCTCAACGGCATCTGGGCGACGGCGCCTTATCTGCATAACGGTTCGGTGCCTTCGCTGTATTGGCTGCTGAAGCCGCAAAGCGAGCGCCCGACGAAGTTTTGCATGGGGCGTCGCGACTATGATCCCGTGACCGTCGGCTTTGCGGTCACTGCCGACGAGCGCTGCAAGACCGGCGAAACGCAGTTCTCGGCGGGGTCGGAGAAGGATCCGATCCAGGGCAACAGCGTGCTCGGCCACTCCTTCGAGCGCAAGGAAGGCGAACCGAAACGCCCCGGCGTGATCGGTCGCATGTTCAGGGATGACGACGAGCGCTACGATTTGATCGAATATCTGAAGACGCTGTAGTTCGCGCTGTCACGGGCCCGCTCAAAGCGGGGGTCTCGAAGGATGGCCGCGGGTGAGATCCGGGCCTTCATGGTTCGCCCCGACGGAGACGCGCGTTCCACGCCCTCACCATGAGGGGTCTGGTGGCGCAATAATGTGAGAGCGCCCTGCCCCTCACCCAAACAACGGTGTGCCGGGCACGAAGGCATCGAATGCGGCCCAGAACTGGGCGCGGTAGCGATCCTGCTCCTGGAGAATCTCGTGCTTGGCGCCGGCGATCACGAGGTGGGAGCCGGCGCGCAAGTGATAGGCGAACTCCTCGATCGCGGCGGTGGAAACGATGGTGTCGTTGGAGGCCGCCAGCATCAGGATCGGCTGGCGGATCTCGGATGGATACGACATGCCCGTGAAAGTATGCATCGCGCGGCACGCGGTGTCGGCCCAGGCGATCGTCGGTGAGGCAAGGCCCAGCGTCGGATCTTCCTCGAGAATGGCGACATTGCGCGCGTAGCGCACGGGATCGCTGGTCAGGGGATTGTTGATGAAGGGATCCATGCCGGTAAGGCGATCGCTTCCACCTGGAACGTAGCGACCGCCCTGGCCGAACAGCCGTAGCGTCCCGAGCAGGGCGCGCGCCGGCAACGAGGTGGAGCGGCCCGGCAAATCGATCATCGGCGCCGACAGCACCATGCGGTCGAACCAGCGCTTGCCGGCATGCGCGAGTCGCAGCAGCACCGCGCCGCCCATGGAATGAGCGAGCGCGAAGAACGGCGGCGGGCAATCCGGCAGCACGACCTGCTGCACGAAGGTCTCGACGTCGATCTCATAGTCGGAGAAGGAACGCACGTAACCCTTGCGCGGATCGCGCAGGCGTCGCGAGGAATGGCCCTGGCCGCGCCAATCGATCATCGCCACCGCAAAGCCGCGATCGCGCAGGTCGCGCACCGTCTCAAAATACTTCTCGATCGATTCGCTGCGTCCGGTGAAGACGCACACCGTGCCCTTGCGACCCGCAGGCGGCGCCCAGCGCGCAAAGCGCAGCTCGGCGCCGTCGGGCGTCTTGATGGTGCCGCTGACGACGTTTTCGGGAACGGGATTGGCGGGAATCGAAACCAGCGTCATGGGCAGGGAAATGCTGAAATTCAAGGAGCGGGAGCGCCGAAAAGGCGCTGCTGTCGCCCTCTTGAACGCTGTTTCATTCCACCCATATCATCTTCGTGCAGGCCGCTACCAGTGCTTCGGGAAGCCGAGCATCAGGCTGCACACAGACTAAAGCCCGGCCCGATTGGCGGGCGGGTTTCCAGATAAGTCGCTCAATGGAGGACTAAACCATGCGTACCTACGACCTCACCCCGTTTTATCGTTCCACCGTCGGCTTCGACCGTCTCTTCAACCTGCTCGACCAGACGAGCTCCGACGGCAGCCCCGGCTATCCCCCCTACAACATCGAGCGCACCGGCGAAAACGCCTACCGCATCAGCGTTGCGGTCTCCGGCTTCTCCAAGGACGAGCTCTCCATCGTCGCGAAGGAAAACACGCTGACGATCAAGGGCGAGAAAGTCGCCAATGAGAACAGCAAGTCCGAAGTGCTCTATCGCGGCATCGCCGCGCGCGCCTTCGAGCGCGCCTTCCAGCTTGCCGATTTCGTGCAGGTGAAGAACGCCTCGCTCGAGAACGGCCTGCTCCATGTCGATCTCGTGCGCGAAATCCCTGAGGCCAAGAAGCCGCGCCAGATCGCGATCAACACCAGCGCGCAGGCCACGCAGGTGATCGAGGGCGAGAAGGCTGCCGCCTAAGGCGTCGATCACATTCGACTTTCAAGTTGCGAAAGCGCCCCGGTGCCCCGGGGCGTTTTTGTTTGTCTTGTTTGCAGCGCATCACAGAGCGGTGAAGAGGCGTAACGAGACTGCGGCGCGATCCGTCCTTCCTGGCATCGAACCAGGACAGACGGAGAATGAACATGAAAGTGTTGCGCATCCTGTTGCTCGCAGCGGGCCTGCTGGCCGCGCCCATCACCCTTGCCCACGCACAATCGACGATGCCGGTGAAGGCGAAGAATGTCGTGCTGGTGCATGGCGCCTGGGCCGATGGTTCGAGCTGGTCCAAGGTCATCCCGATCCTGCAGGCGGCAGGCTTGCACGTCACCGCCGTACAGAATCCGCTCTCCTCGCTCTCCGAATCCGTCGAGGCCACGGAGCGCGCTCTCGCCGAACAGGACGGCCCGACCGTGCTGGTTGCGCATTCCTGGGGTGGCACCGTCATCAGCCAGGTCGGCACCGATCCGAAGGTCACCGGTCTCGTCTACATCGCCGCGCGTGCGCCGGATGCGAACGAGGATTTCGTGGCGCTGTCAAAGCAATTCCCGACCGGCCCGGTGCGCGCAGGCATCGTCGAGCGCGACGGCTTCACGAAGCTCTCAGAGGACGCGTTCTTGAAGTATTTCGCCAATGGCGTCGCGCCGGAGAAGGCCAAGGAGCTCTACGCCGTGCAGTGGCCGACGGCGGCCTCGATCTTCGCCGGCCGCACGACGGAGGCGGCGTGGCATGCGAAGCCGAGCTGGTATGCGGTGTCGAAGAACGACGACACCATCAACCCCGACCTCGAACGTTTCCTCGCCAAGCGGATGAACGCAACGACGGTCGAACTCGATGCCGGCCACTTGTCACTGGTGTCGCATCCGAAGGACGTGGCGAAGCTGATCCTGCAAGCGGCCGGATACGGGCAGAGCTGAGTACGCAACACGGATTGAACGCAAAAGGCGCCAGGATTTCCTGGCGCCTTTTGTTTCGCTCAGTTCTCCCCCCAAGTCTTCCCGGCGAAGTCCGGGACGACGCCGCGGATGCGGCGGGCAATCGAACGTTCGACAGCGTGCCTCGTCCCCTACTCCAGTCCCTGGGCGGCAGGCATGTCCTGGGTCGGCAGGATGGTCGGGACGGGCTTGGTCTGGCCGACCGTCGGCGCACCTGCTTGTGGCACAGCCTCGCTGGGCTTGGCCTGCGCCGCTGCAGCCTGCTGCGAGGCTTCGGCCCGCGCCTGCCGTGGTTCGGGCCCGGATGAAGCCGCAGCCACAGGCGTCTCGCCGCGCGGCGGGGCGGACTTCGGAATCGGGACCGTGCGGCTTGCGACATGCGGGATCGACGCCGGCGGCCGTGGCGCAGCACTGCGGATCACGGTCGGCGGCGGCAGTGCGCCTTGCGGCCCGTAAGGGGCTACCGCACCTTCCTCATGGGCCGGCCCCATGCCGAAGCCGGGACCGAAGGCCGGCATGAAGCGCAAAATCCGCCCGTCACGGGCGTCGATCACGAGCCGGCCATCGTCGCCGCGGCGGTCGACCACCGCGATGGTGTAGACGAGCCCACGCAGGCGCGGGATGCCGAGCGGCGAGAAGCCGTTTTCGCGCAGCACGGCGTAGACCTCGGTGGCTGGCAGCAGCGACGGCGCGGGCTCATACTCATAGCCGTAACCATAGGGACGCGGCGGCGGCGCCTCCGGCGGACCGTAGGGGCCGTCGAAATCCGAGACGGCGGTGGCGGGCCCGCGCAGCCCTCCATTCGCCAGCACCTGCGCGTCGGCGGCAGATACCGCCAGCACAGATGCGACGGCAGCCATCCATCCTGTGAACAACTTCATGGTCGAAACGCTCCTGTCAGGCCCCCGGACGGCATGCGCTCTTTCGGCTTGTGGGCCATGGCGCGCCTTTCGAAGGGTGATCCGAAGCTTCCCCCGGGATTCCGACGGCCTCAGGGCCGGATCGCGGCGCGTTTACCTCAAATCCGGGGCGGGCCTGCTACGGGAAAGCGCGCGATTGACACCTTGGGAATCGGGACTTTTGCGTGCTTGTGTGCTAGACAAAATTTTGGCAAGGTGATTGTTAGGACAGGAAAGCTGTCTTAATTTTGCTTGTGATCCCGGCACGGGGATTGCAACGCAAAGCGGCGCTCTCGAGCGCCAAGAAGTTGCAGGCTAAAGCCGTTCTCGGGGACGTGGAACGCCCAGGCCTGAATTTAAGAAAATGCGGCTCGCAACGGACGAGCGGTGGCCCAAAGAGCGGGTGCCGCGGAACGCCCAAGGTGCGCCGAAGATGGCGGTGAGGCAGCTTGCCGCATGGAGAGGACAGGAACAATGAACGGGTCGCAATTCGAGCGCGCAAACATCGTGGCAGAAGAGCTGTCGGCGACGATCGCCTCGAAAACGACTGATCGCGAGCATACGTTCCGTCCGCCCGCCGAAGGTCTGTATGACCTCAGCATGGAAAAGGATTCCTGCGGCGTCGGCTTCATCGCCAACATCAAGGGCAAGAAGTCGCACCAGATCGTCTCGGACGCGCTCAACATCCTCTGCAACTTGGAGCACCGCGGCGCGGTCGGTGCCGACCCGCGCGCCGGTGACGGCGCCGGCATCCTGGTGCAGATCCCGCACGCCTTCTTCGCCCGCAAGGCCAAGGAGCTCGGCTTCACGCTGCCCAAGCCCGGCGAGTACGCGATCGGCGCGCTGTTCATGCCGCGCGACAGCGCCTGGCGCAACGTCATCAAGAGCATCATCGCCGACCAGATCAAGGCCGAAGGGCTGAAGCTGCTCGGCTGGCGTGACGTGCCGACCGACAACTCCTCGCTCGGCGTCACCGTGAAGCCGACCGAGCCGAACCACATGCAGGTCTTCATCGGCCGCAACGGCGCCGCCAAGACCGACGACGAGTTCGAGCGCCGGCTCTACATCCTGCGCAAGTCGATCTCGCAGGCGATCTACCAGCGCCGTGATCGGGGACTAGCAGGCTATTACCCCTGCTCGATGTCCTGCCGCACCGTGATCTACAAGGGCATGTTCCTCGCCGACCAGCTCGGCAAGTACTATCCGGACCTGCATGAAAAGGACTTCGAGAGCGCGCTCGCGCTCGTGCATCAGCGCTTCTCGACCAACACCTTCCCGACCTGGTCGCTGGCGCATCCCTACCGGATGATCGCGCATAACGGCGAGATCAACACGCTGCGCGGCAACGTCAACTGGATGGCGGCGCGTCAGGCTTCCGTGAGCTCCGAGCTCTACGGCAAGGACATCAGCCGGCTCTGGCCGATCTCCTATGAAGGGCAGAGCGACACCGCCTGCTTCGACAACGCACTCGAATTCCTGGTGCAGGGCGGCTACTCGCTGCCACACGCGGTCATGATGATGATTCCGGAGGCATGGGCCGGCAATCCCCTGATGGATGAGAAGCGCCGCGCCTTCTACGAATATCACGCCGCCCTGATGGAGCCGTGGGACGGCCCCGCCGCCATCGCCTTCACCGACGGCCGCCAGATCGGCGCCACGCTCGACCGCAACGGCCTGCGGCCCGCGCGCTACCTCGTGACTAGCGACGACCGCATCGTGATGGCGTCCGAAATGGGCGTGCTCAAGATTCCGGAGGACCAGATCGTCACCAAGTGGCGGCTCCAGCCGGGCAAGATGCTGCTGGTCGACCTCGAGCAGGGCCGCCTCATTCCCGACGACGAAATCAAGGCTGAGCTTGCCAAGAGCCATCCCTACAAGGAGTGGCTCGACCGTACCCAGATCGTGCTGGAGGAGTTGCCGAAGGCGCCGACCACCGGCGTGCGCTCGAACCTGTCGCTGCTCGACCGGCAGCAGGCGTTCGGCTACAGCCAGGAAGACATCACCATCCTGATGACGCCGATGGCCTCCACCGGCGAAGAGGCGACGGGCTCGATGGGCAACGACACGCCGGTCTCGGCGTTGTCGGCCAAGCCCAAGCCGCTGTTCACCTACTTCAAGCAGAACTTTGCGCAGGTCACCAACCCGCCGATCGACCCGATCCGCGAGGAGCTGGTGATGAGCCTGGTCTCGATCATCGGACCGCGGCCGAACCTGTTCGATCTGCAAGGCCTCGCCACCACCAAGCGCCTCGAAGTGCGTCAACCGATCCTGACCGATGCGGATCTCGAAAAGATCCGCTCGATCGCCGATCTCGGCGATTCCCACTTCAAGTCGCGCACTCTCGACACCACCTTCCACGCCGGCCTCGGTGCAGCCGGCATGGACCAGGTGCTCGACGAACTCTGCGCGCGTGCGGAAGCCGCGGTGCGCGAAGGCGTCAATATCATCATCCTGTCCGACCGCATGGTCGGCACGGACCGCGTGCCGATCCCCTCGCTGCTGGCCTGCGCCGCCGTGCATCATCACCTGATCCGCACCGGCTTGCGTACCTCGGTCGGCCTCGTCGTCGAATCCGGCGAGCCGCGCGAAGTGCATCACTTCGCCTGCCTTGCCGGCTACGGCGCGGAAGCGATCAATCCTTATCTCGCGTTCGAGACCATCATCGCGATGAAGGACCGCCTGCCCGGCTCGCTCGACGACTACGAGATCGTCAAGCGCTACATCAAGTCGATCGGCAAGGGCCTTCTCAAGGTGATGTCCAAGATGGGCATCTCGACCTACCAGTCCTATTGCGGCGCGCAGATCTTTGACGCGGTCGGCCTGAAGGCGGACTTCGTGTCCAAGTTCTTCGCCGGCACCCACACCCGCATCGAGGGCGTGGGTCTGGCCGAGATCGCGGAAGAGGCCGTCCGCCGCCATGCCGACGCATTCGGTGAAGCGCTGGTCTACAAGACGGCGCTCGATGTCGGCGGCGAATATGCCTACCGCACCCGCGGCGAGGACCACGCGTGGACGGCCGAGTCGGTGTCGCTGCTTCAGCACGCCGCTCGCGGCAATTCGCATGAGCGCTATCGCGCCTTCGCCAAGATCCTCAACGAGCAATCCGAGCGTCTTTTGACGCTGCGCGGCCTGTTCCGGATCAAGAGCGCGGAGGAAGAGAAGCGCAAGCCCATCCCGCTCGACCAGGTCGAGCCGGCCAAGGACATCGTCAAGCGTTTCGCCACGGGCGCGATGTCGTTCGGCTCGATCTCGCGTGAGGCGCACACGACGCTGGCGATCGCCATGAACCGGATCGGCGGCAAGTCGAACACCGGCGAAGGCGGCGAAGAGGCCGACCGCTTCAAGCCGCTGCCGAACGGCGACAGCATGCGCTCGGCGATCAAGCAGGTCGCCTCGGGCCGTTTCGGCGTGACGACGGAATATCTCGTCAACTCCGACATGATGCAGATCAAGATGGCGCAGGGGGCCAAGCCCGGCGAAGGCGGCCAGTTGCCCGGCCACAAGGTCGACGCGACGATCGCCAAGGTCCGGCATTCGACGCCGGGCGTCGGCCTGATCTCGCCGCCGCCGCACCACGACATCTACTCGATCGAGGACCTGGCGCAGCTCATCTACGACCTCAAGAACGTCAACCCGACGGGCGACGTCTCGGTCAAGCTCGTCTCCGAGATCGGCGTCGGCACGGTGGCCGCGGGCGTTGCCAAGGCGCGCGCCGACCATGTCACCATCGCGGGCTTCGAGGGCGGCACTGGCGCTTCGCCCCTGACCTCGATCAAGCACGCAGGCTCGCCTTGGGAGATCGGCCTCGCTGAAACCCATCAGACGCTCGTGCGCGAGCGGCTGCGCAGCCGCATCGCCGTCCAGGTCGATGGCGGCTTCCGCACCGGGCGTGACGTCGTGATCGGCGCGCTGCTCGGTGCCGACGAGTTCGGTTTTGCGACCGCACCACTGATCGCGGCCGGCTGCATCATGATGCGCAAGTGCCATCTCAACACCTGCCCGGTCGGCGTTGCGACCCAGGACCCCGTCCTGCGCAAGCGCTTCACCGGCCAGCCCGAGCACGTGATCAACTACTTCTTCTTCGTCGCCGAAGAGGTCCGCGAGATCATGGCGAGCCTCGGCTTCCGCAGCTTCAACGAGATGGTCGGCCAGACCCAGATGCTCGACCAGACCCGTCTGGTTGCGCACTGGAAGGCCAAGGGCCTCGATTTCTCGAAGCTGTTCGTCAAGCAGAAGGAAGAGAAGGGCCAGAAGATCTATCACTCGGAGCTCCAGAACCATCATCTGGAGGCCGTGCTCGACCGCAAGCTGATCGAGAATGCAACGCCCGCGCTCGACCGCGGCGCACCGGTGAAGATCGAGGCCGAGATCAACAACACCGATCGTTCCGCCGGGGCGATGCTGTCGGGCGCAGTGGCCAAGATCTACGGCCATGCGGGGCTGCCGCATGACACGATCCATGTCAGCCTCAAGGGCACCGCCGGCCAGGCCTTTGGCGCGTGGCTCGCCCACGGCGTCACCTTCGAGCTCGAGGGTGAAGGCAACGATTATGTCGGCAAGGGCCTTTCGGGCGGCAAGATCATCGTCAAGCCGCCGCGCAACGGCGGCATCGTGCCGGAAGAGAGCATCATCGTCGGCAACACCGTGATGTACGGGGCGATCGAGGGCGAGTGCTACTTCCGCGGCATCGCCGGCGAACGTTTTGCCGTGCGCAATTCCGGCGCCGTCGCGGTGGTCGAGGGCGCGGGTGATCATTGCTGCGAATACATGACCGGCGGCATCGTGGTCGTCCTCGGCAAGACCGGACGCAACTTCGCGGCCGGCATGTCCGGCGGCATCTCCTATGTGCTCGACGAGGCCGGCGACTTCGACAAGCTCTGCAACCTCAGCATGGTCGAGCTCGAGCCGGTGCTGTCGGAAGAGCTGATCAACGCCGGCACCTACAACCACTCCGGTGACCTCGAGGCGCATGGCCGCGTCGACGTGTTCCAGAACCTGCTCGATTCCGACGTCGAGCGCTTGCACGTCCTGATCTCGCGCCATGAAAAGGCGACTGGCTCCAGGCGCGCGATCGAGATCCTCGCGAACTGGAAGGAATGGCTGCCCAAATTCCGCAAGGTGATGCCGGTCGAATACCGGCGCGCACTGCGCGAAATGCAGGCCAACGCGGACGCCGAGCCGAAAATCGCGATCGGCGCTTAAGTCTAACCCCTCGTGGGTAGAGGCGGCGCGAAAGCGCCGTCTCCAACCATGAGGCCTCCATCCGGGCCTTCACCCTTCGAGACGCGTATTCCGCGCTGCTCAGGAACGGGGGTCGAAATGAAAAACCAAGCGGCAGGGACTTCGGGTTTAATGGGCAAGATCACGGGCTTTCTCGAAATCGAACGGTATGATCGCAAGTACACCCCGGTCGCCGAGCGCTTGAAGCATTTCAAGGAATTCGTCGTCCCGCTCTCGGAGAAGGAAACGCGCGACCAGGCCGCGCGCTGCATGAATTGCGGCATTCCCTACTGCCACGGCACCGGCTCGGTCGCGCCGGGCACGCCCGGCTGCCCGGTCAACAACCAGATCCCCGACTTCAACGACCTCGTCTATCAGGGTAACTGGGAAGAGGCTTCGCGCAATTTGCACTCGACCAACAACTTCCCGGAATTCACGGGCCGCATCTGCCCGGCGCCGTGCGAAGCCTCCTGCACGCTCAACATCGACGACAATCCGGTCACCATCAAGACCATCGAATGCGCGATCGTCGACCGCGCCTGGGAGAACGGCTGGCTGAGGCCAGAGATCAACACCGAGAAGACCGGCAAGAAGGTCGCGGTGATCGGCTCGGGTCCGGCCGGCATGGCCTGCGCGCAGCAGCTCGCGCGCGCCGGCCATGACGTGCACGTCTACGAGAAGTACGCCAAGGCCGGCGGCCTGCTCCGCTATGGCATTCCCGACTTCAAGATGGAGAAGGGCATCATCGACCGCCGCGCCGCGCAGATGGAAGCGGAAGGCGTCACCTTCCACTACAACAGCCATGTCGGTGCCGCCGGCAACGTCGATCCGCGCGAGATGCTCAACGATTACGACGCCATTGCTCTGACGGGCGGAGCGGAAGCGCCGCGCGACCTGCCGATCCCCGGCCGCGACCTCGACGGCATCCATTACGCGATGGACTTCCTGCCACAGCAGAACCGTCGCAACTCCGAGGAGCCGCTGGGCGGCGTCACCGACATCCTCGCCGGCGGCAAGCATGTCGTCGTCATCGGCGGCGGCGATACCGGCAGCGACTGCATCGGCACGTCGCTGCGCCAGGGCGCAAAGACCGTGACCCAACTCGAGATCATGCCGGCGCCGCCCGAGCGCGAGAACAAGGGCCTGACCTGGCCGAACTGGCCGCTCAAGATGCGCACGTCCTCGAGCCAAGCCGAAGGCGCGATCCGCGAATACGCCGTGCTGACGCAAAAGTTCTCCGGCGAGAACGGCAAGGTCAAGAAGCTGCACTGCGTGCGCGTCGACGACAAGTTCAAGCCGATGGCCGGCACCGAGTTCGAGCTCGACGCCGAGCTCATCCTGCTGGCGATGGGCTTCGTCCACCCCGTGCATGAGGGCCTCTTGAAGCTGCTCTCGGTCGACCTCGACCCGCGCGGCAACGTCAGGGCCAACACGCTCGACTACCAGACCTCGCGCCCCAACGTCTTCTCGGCCGGCGACATGCGGAGAGGCCAGTCGCTGGTGGTGTGGGCGATCCGCGAAGGGCGCCTGTGCGCGCGGTCGATCGACACCTTCCTGATGGGGAAGACGGATCTGCCGCGCTGAGTTTTCCGCGAGCCGGTGACCACAATCTGAACTGTCATCGCCCGCGAAAGCGGGCGATCCAGTATTCCAGAGACAGTGACGTAGTACGGAGGGGGCGCGGCGTACTGGATGCCCGGTCAAGCCGGGGCATGACGCCGGAGTGACTGGCGAGAGCGGAGCTGTTCACGCGCGAGCGTGATGCACCGCCCTCAATTCTGCAACCTCACCCCCAGCATCACCACCGTCGCCTGTGAACTCGCACCCACAACGTTCGAATCCAGGATGTCGTGGCGCAGGCTGCCTTTGATCCAGAGGTTGCGGTTGAGCTTGTAGATGATGTCGCCTTCGATCGAGTAGGTCTTGTCGTTGCGGTTCTGGCCCTGGTAGTCGAGCGTGCCGTAGGTGAACTTGCCGATGCCGGTGAGCCAGCGACGGAAGTCGTGGTCGACCTCGGCGGTGTAGGTGCGCACCAGGACGCCGGAGGCGCCGGGGAGCGTGGTCTCGGCGAGCTGCGTGTCGGTGAAGAATTTGACCGTGGTGAGTCCGCTGGCGTTCCAGACCAGCGAGCCCGTGGTCAGGAAGCCGCTAAGCTGGCTAAGCCTGGGATCGACATAGTTGCGCGCGGCGTAGCCGATCGAGATTTCGCCGGTGAGGATGCGCGAGAACTCGAAGGACGTGCCGACCTTGGCGTAGCCGCCGTTTGAATCGCGGAAATAGCCGTTGCGGTCGGCGGCCTGATCGTGCACGCGGGTATCGCCCTCGATCTCCAGAAATGGCCTCAGGCCCGGCTTGAGGTCGTAGGAGAAGCGGCCGATGCCGCCATACTGGTTGAAATCGCGATCGTCGTTGCTCGAAACCGTGCCGTCGGTGAGTTTCGAGTTGGTGTAGGCCGTGCGATCGACCGTGGCGCCGGCGGCGACTTCGAAACGGTTCAAGGTCTGGTCGACGCCGAGCGTCGTGCCATAGGTGGCGTAGATCGGATATTTCTGAAGTCCGGTCTGGATGTTCGGGCTGCCGGGATTGTCGGTGGCAAGCCGCAGGCGAAGCTCCGAGGTCAGCTTCAGATCGCGATCGACGTCGATGCGGCCGTCGATGTGGCCAGTGAAATCCGGCCGATCGATCTCCACGGGCGCAGGCGAGGCGACGCTGTCGATCGTCGCAGGCAACTGGTTGCCATAGCCGGTGAAGGATCCGCGCAGATCCGCGACCAGTGCGTGGCGCTCCCAGTCGGACATCACGACGAGCTCGGGCGCCACGACATAGAGCGGCGAGCCGATCGGCTTGTTGAGACGCGCCGGGTTGGTGTCATAGCCGCCCGAGAGCTCGAGCGCGCCCTTGATCAGAAAGCTGCCGGCGTAGTCGCCGACGGGACCAAAGGGATCGTCGTCGAGCTTGAGGCGCCGGCGCAGCGGCTGGCCGGACACGGTGCCGGCCATCGCCGCCGGCACCGGCGTCTTGTTGGCGGTCTCCGATGGCGGCGGCGCGATGCGTGGCTGGCCGATGCCGGGTGCGGACGTCGCGGTCGGGGCCGGGGTGCCGGGGCCGGGCGCGCGCTTCGGCTTCGGCTGTCCGGGATAGAGCTTGGGCTGCTGGCGCTTGCGATTGAGCGAGTCATAGCCCGAGCTCGAAGCGCCGTTGGCGGCAGGCAGGCCATAGGTCGGAACCTGACCGACGCGCGAGGGCGCCGGTGTATCCTTGCTCTTGCGCGGATCGGCGCTGGGATCGGGCAGCGCCGGCAAGGCGTCCGATGGCGGCTGCGCGAACGTCGCCGTGGCCGTGCGGCGCGTGGGCAGCGTGTCCGGCGAGACGAAGCCGCCGCGGTTCGGATTGAAGAGGTCGGGCGTAAGACTCTGGGCGGCTGCGGGCGCGCTCTCCAGCACGGTCAGCGCGAGGCATGGCAAGACGGCGCGCAGGACGTGCGCGCGTTTGCTCCGGCCCCTGCCTGGAGGCGACTCCACGATGGAAAAAACTCCAACGAATTCAGACACTTTCGCGATGGCTTCCGCGGGAGACGCGGGAACCATCGTTAACGGAGTTAAAACAATTATGGTTAATGAGCCGTTGAGGGCGGACGATCAGGCTGTCGTTTCTTCGAAACGCTATCCCGCTCTATCTCCTTGTTTGAGCATGATCTTTCCGGAAAACCGGCCTCTACTTTTCCGGATCATGCTCCCGCGTCGCCTCCCCGCCGCGGCCGTGCTAAGCAGGCGGCCACGGGCAAACAGGGTTTGCCGATCTCTTCCCTGGATCAAAATATGCCGAGCTCGAAACCGCTGATGACCCCATCATCCGGCCCCGCCTCCCCCGACATCGAATCCGCGCTGCGCACGCTGGAGACGGAGAGCGGCGGCATCGGCGCGCTCGCCACCGCGCTGAAGGGGCCGCTCGGGGCGAGCTTCACGGCGGCGATCGACAAGATCCGCAACGCCAAGGGGCGCGTCGTCGTCACCGGGCTCGGCAAATCCGGCCACATGGCGCGCAAGATCGCAGCGACCCTGGCCTCGACCGGCACGCCTGCCTTCTTCGTCCACGCCGCCGAAGCCGGCCATGGCGACCTCGGCATGATTACGCCCGACGACGTCATCATGGCGCTGTCCTGGTCCGGCGAGCAGCCGGAGATGAAGAACCTTGTGAATTATTCGGCGCGCTTTGCGATACCCATGATCGCGGTGACCTCGAACGCAGGCTCTGCGCTCGGACAAGCCGCCGATATCGTGATCGAGCTGCCCAAGGCACGCGAGGCCTGCCCGCACAATCTGGCGCCGACCACCTCGACCCTGATGCAGGCCGCAATCGGCGATGCCATCGCGATCGCGCTGCTCGAAGGCCGCGGCTTCACTGCGCTGGAGTTCGCGCATTTCCACCCCGGGGGAAAACTCGGCGCGATGCTGAAATTCGTCCGCGACTACATGCGCACCGGCGCGGAGATTCCGGTCAAGCCGATCGGCACGAAGATGTCGGAGGCAGTCGTCGAGATGTCGGCCAAGGGGCTCGGCTGCGTCTGCATCGTGAGCGACACGGGCGAGATCGCCGGCATCATCACCGACGGCGATTTGCGCCGCCACATGCGGCCGGATCTGCTGACCGCGACGGTCGACGACATCATGACCATGCAGCCGAAGACCGTCCCTCCCTCCATGCTCGCGACCGAGATGCTGGAGGTGCTCAACACGCGCAAGATCACGACGCTGATCGTGACCGAAGCGAACAAGGTCGTCGGCATCGTGCATCTGCACGATCTCTTGCGTGCAGGCGTGGCTTAAACGTTTCCCCGTCATCCCGGGGATCGCAAAGCGATGAGCCCGGGATCCATTCATCCGCATCACCCGTTGCGAAGGATTCCGGGCTCGCGCCAGGAGGCGCGCCCCGGAATGACACTGAGGGTGTAGCGCGCGCTGTCTCTCCTCTCCGTCATTGCAATGACGGATGGTTAGACCGCCGGAAACCGCGCCGCCTTCTCCTCCAGCGGCAGTCTCAGTCCATTCGCCAGATACGACACCGTGCGATAGACCCCGCACAGCATGATCATCTCCAAAATCTGTGCATTGTCGTAGTGCGCTGCGAGCGCTGCGAACTCCGCGTCATCGAGCGTGGCGCGATGATGCAAGGCATCGACGGCCGCGATCAGCGCCTGCTCGGCCGCAGACCAGCACGCTGACGTCGCATCACCCTTGGCAGTGGCGCGGATCTGTTCTTCCGTGAGACCTGCAGCTCCGGCGAAGATCGCGATATGCACACCCCATTCATACTCGCATGTGTTCAACGCGCAGGTGCGGTCGATGACGATCTCCCGCGCGCGCAACGACAGCGGTCCCGGGTCCAGGAGACTGCTGGCGCGGAACTTGTCCCAGGCGCGGTTGTGTCCCGCCATCACCCGGAACAGCATCAAGGGCGGCGCGCCGCGCATGATGCGGTTGA
The DNA here is from genome assembly GCF_054185165.1 of Bradyrhizobium sp. UFLA05-109. Taxonomy (NCBI): domain Bacteria; kingdom Pseudomonadati; phylum Pseudomonadota; class Alphaproteobacteria; order Hyphomicrobiales; family Nitrobacteraceae; genus Bradyrhizobium; species Bradyrhizobium sp. UFLA05-109. The sequence goes on from NZ_JBBIAR010000091.1 coordinate 17,094, forward strand.
ACTGCTCATCGATCTCGGGCGGATAAGGTGGATCCAGCGGCGCGATGCGCGACGTCACCTGTGACATGGCCGATCTCTCCGCTACAATAATCGTAGCAACTGACGCTACACTATCTGTAGCAGCGCGCAAGGGGGCGATATGGCGAGGCAGATCGGGCAACGCAGCGTACGCGGCTCGCGCACGGGCCGCCCGATCATGGCCCTGCTGGACCTCTTGGGAAAACGCTGGAGCCTGCGGATCCTGTGGGAATTGCGCGGCGCCCCCCTCACCTCCCGGGCGCTGCGGAGCGCCTGCGACGAGGCATCCCCCACGGTGCTGCAAGCGCGGCTGACGGAATTGCGCGAGGCGGGCTTTGTGGAGCTTGGGGATGCCGGCGGCTACAGCCTGACGCCGCAGGGACGGGAATTATGCGAGACCTTCATGCCGCTGCACCGATTTGCGGAGCGGTGGCGGCGGGAAGGCTGAGCGTGGATTGCTCCCTCTCCCCGTTCTTACGGGGAGAGGGTCGGGGTGAGGGGCTGCTTCCGCGAAAAAGGTGAGAGCTGGACTCGCTGAGAGTCCCCCTCACCCGGAATTCAAGCTGGGCTTGAATTCCGACCTCTCCCCGCAAGCGGGGCGAGGTAAAGGGTCGTCACGCCGCGGCCACGGTCAGGTTGGCGCCGTCCACCTGCACCACCTTCACCCGCGTACCGGCCGGCGTATCGGGGCCGGCGACGCGCCAGACGGTGTCGCCGATGCGTACGGTGCCGCTTCCGTCGATGATCGGCTTCTCAAGCGTGAACTCGCGGCCCAGAAGCGCCTCAGTCCGCCTGTTCAGATGCGGGCTCGCGCTCGTGTCGATCCTGCCGCGCGCCAGGCGCCGCCACAGCGGCACGGCGGCGGCGGCGAACAGCGCGAACATCACGAGCTGCGCCTGCCAGGCGGGATGGGCAACGAACGAGACCAGCCCAACCAGGAGCGATGCGAGCCCGAGCCAGAACAGGAACACGCCCGGCGCGAACACCTCCAGCGCCATCAGGATGAAGCCAAAGATAAGCCAGTTCCACGTGCCGAGGGTGACGAACATATCGGTCATGACACGACCTCTGGGTTACCTCATTGTTGCGGCGGCACGGCCGGCGGCGGGCTGCCGGCCGACGGCACCGAGCCACGACGGGCGGCGGCGGTCGCGGAGGCCGCGCTTTCGCCGAACGTCGCCTTTGCGATCTCGCCGATGCCGGCGAGCGAACCGAGCAGGCTCACGGCTTCCATCGGCAGCATGATGATCTTCTGGTTTGGCGCCTCCGCAAACTGTCCGAACGCCTTTATATATTTGTCGGCGATGAAATAGTTCAACGAGGCGACGTCGCCCTTGGCAATCGCATCCGACACCATCTGCGTTGCCTTGGCCTCGGCCTCCGCAAGGCGCTCGCGCGCTTCGGCGTCGCGGAATGCCGCTTCCCGACGGCCTTCGGCCTGAAGGATCTGGCCCTGCTTGGCGCCCTCGGCCCGCAGGATCTCGGACTGCCGCTGGCCTTCGGCGGCCAGGATGTCGGCGCGCTTGACGCGCTCGGCCTTCATCTGCCGGCCCATCGCCTCGACGAGATCGGCCGGCGGCACGATGTCCTTGATCTCGATGCGGTTGACCTTGACGCCCCAGGGCGAGACCGCGGCGTCGACGACGCGCAGCAGGCGCTCGTTGATCTCGTCGCGATGCGACAGCACCTGGTCGAGATCCATCGAGCCCATCACCGAGCGGATGTTGGTCATCGTCAGCACGGTGATCGCGTTGTTCAGGTTAGCCACCTCATAGCTCGCTTTCGCAGCATCAAACACCTGGTAGAAGGCGACGCCGTCCACGCTCACCGTCGCGTTGTCCTTGGTGATCACCTCCTGCTCGGGAATGTCGATCACCTGCTCCATCATGTTCATCTTGCGGCCGACGCGGTCGAAATAGGGCACGATCAGGTTGAGTCCCGGCGACAGTGTCTGGGTGTATTTGCCGAACCGCTCGATGGTCCAGTCGTAGCCCTGCGGCACCGTTTTCACGCCGGCAAGCAGCGTGACGATGACGAGAAACACCAGTGCAATTGCAAAAATATCGAAACCGCTCATAGCTCCTCCAAGGCGGGAAAGGCGTTTCCCGCGCCGTTCATTGGTCGGATTCCCGTCCCGACCGGTTCAGCGGCACACTTTACGTCGGCCTGTGACGATCATTTCACAAGACGCACGAAGCCGGAACGATGGCCATTAAGTATTGGTGGGAAGGCTCTTGAAACGCCGTGGCGCTCACCTACGCCATGATCCGGAAAAGTGTGAAGCGGTTTTCCGAAAAGATGACGCTCAAACAACAACCTAAAGCGCGATGACGATTCATTCGAATGTCATCGCGCTTTAGGTCGCGCGCCTCATTCGATGACCTCGTCGGCGACCGCAAGCAGCGCCGGCGGGATGGTGACGCCGAGCGTTCGTGCGGTCCGCAAGTTGACCGCAAGCTCGAACTTGGTGGGGTTTTGCACCGGAAGATCGGCAGGACTTGCGCCCTTCAGGATGCGGTCGATATAGGCCGCGGCGCGCCGCACCTGCTCGGCGCTGTCGGTGCTGTACGACATCAGGCCGCCCTCATCGACGAAGGTCCGGCTCCAATAGACCGCAGGGAGGCGTGCTTCGGCGACCGCCGCCTGGAGGCGCGCGCGATTCGCCAGCGTGAAGAAATCAGGCAGAACGAGCAGGCCTTCGCCCCGGCGGGCTGCGAGCGCCGCGATCGAGACGTCGTCATGGACCGGCGCCGGTTCGGCCGACACGCCGAGCGCGCTTGCCCCCTGTTCGATCGCGTGCAGCATGAGGTCGGCGAAAGGCGCCGTGGCAGGATTGTAGACCACAGCGATGCGGGAGACCTTCGGCGTGATCTGCGTCAGCATCTCCAGCCATTTGCCGGCCATCGGCCCGTCGTAGTCGGTGAAGCCGGTGATGTTGCCGCCCGGATGCGAAAGGGCTTTGACAAAACCCTGGCCGACGGGATCCGTGACGATGGCGAACACGATCGGCGTTGCCGCGGCGCGCTTGCGCAGCTCCTCAACCGACGGCGTGCCTATGGCGAGCAGGATGTCGGGATTGAGCGCAACCAACTCGCCGGCCTGCCGCGCGATCAGCGTCCGATCGCCGCCGCCACTGCGCCAGTCGATCAGCAGATTGTCCTGTTCCTTCCAGCCGAGCGCTGCGAGCGCGTCGACCAGGATCGTCGGGCGCATCTGCGCGATGGCGTCATCGGCCGCCGTCACCGTGAGCACGCCGAGCCGGCGCATCGCGGCCGGGGCCGGCTGCGCGACCGCCGGCAGCGGCAGCAAGACGCCGCCGCCGAGAAGTACCAGAACCTCGCGCCGCTTCATGGGGCGTCCCTCAGATCCAGCCCTGCAGCTCGCGCAGCACCAGGGTGCGGATCACGTCCATGCCGGGCTCGCTGTCGTTGAGGCAGGGAATCGCGGCAAACGCCTCGCCTCCATTGTGCCTGAAGATTTCGGCATTCTCCTGTGCGATCTCCTCCAGGGTCTCGAGGCAGTCGGCGGCAAAACCCGGCGTCACCACTGCGATGCGGCGCACGCCTTCCTGCGCCAGGCGCTTCATGGTCGCATCCGTATAGGGTTGGAGCCATTCCTCATTGCCAAAGCGCGATTGGAAGGTGAGCAGAAGCTTCGACGAGTCGAGCCCCAGCCGCCGGCGCAGCGCCTCGGTGGTTGCCACGCAGTGGCCCCGATAGGGATCGCCCTTCTCGACATAGGATATCGGCATGCCGTGGAAGGAGGCAACGATCAGCTCCGGCGTGAACGGCAGGTTCGCCAGGCTCGCCTCGATCGAGACCGCGAGCGCCTCGATATAGGCCTCGTCCTCGTAGTAGGGCGGCGTCACCCGCAGCGTCGGCTGGGCGCGCAGGCGGGCGAGCACGCGAAACACCTCGTCGCAGACGGTCGCCGAGGTCGAGGCCGAATATTGCGGATAGAGCGGCACCGCCAGGATCCGGTCACAGCCTTGCGCGATCAGCGCATCGATTCCGGACTTGATCGATGGATTGCCGTAGCGCATCGCCCAGTCCACCACGACATGCGCGCGGTCGGCGAGGGCGGCGGCGAGCTTGTCGGCCTGCGAGCGCGTGATGGTCTTGAGCGGCGACTCGTTCTTCTCGGTGTTCCAGATCTTCTGGTAGTCGAGCGCCTTGGTGCGCGGGCGCTTTCGCAGGATGATGCCGTTCAGCACGAACTGCCAGACTAGGCCCTGGTCCTCGATGACGCGGGGATCGCTCAGGAATTCCTTGAGGTAGACGCGCACGCCCGGAGCATCCGCGGTGTCGGGGGTCCCGAGATTGACGAGCAGCACGCCGGCACGCGAGGCGGCCGGAGCCGTGGTGGCCTTCGATGTGTCGATCGGGAGAACGCGCGTCATGGCCCAACGGGTTCGCGCGTTGGGCCGAACTTGTCAAGATTGGGCCGACTTCGCTAGGGTTTCGACCCGAGCGCGGTGGGTTTCCATCGCGCTCGACCTTTGGTGGAGCATGGTCTTCACGGAAAACCGGTGCCCACTTTTCCGGGCCATGCGCAGGGGGAAGGAACCATGACGCTCGCGGAATGGTGCGTATTTGGAGCGCTGCTGCTCTATCTTGCGACGATCGCCTCGATCAAATGGATCAGGTTCGGTCGTTTCGATAATTCGAAGCCGCGCGACCCGGCCTTCTATGAGGATGCCATCTCGCAGCGCGCGCTGGGCGCGCACCAGAACGGCATCGAGACCTTCCCGTTCTTCGCGATTGCCGTGCTGCTCGCCGAATTCCGCGATTCCCCGCAGCGCCTGGTCGACGAGCTCGCCGTGCTCTTCCTGATCGTGCGGATCGCCTACGTCTTCACCTATCTCGGCAACCGTCCGACGCTGCGCTCCATTCTCTGGAGCATCGGCTTTGCAATCAACGTCGCGATCTTCTTCATGCCCGCCTTGAAGCAGTTTCTGCCGGTGTGAGGGCTACGGGAATTCACCTCAAAAACACGTCGTGCGTTCGGCGGCGAGGTAGCCGAACAGCAGGCCGGTGCCGAACAGGAGCACGAGGCCCGCAGCGCCGAATTCGATGCCGCGCATGAACAGTGCGCCGCCGCCGTCGCGGCCTGCGCTCAGCCGCCGGGCGACGTCCTTGGCGGAGACGGCGATGACCGCGATGGTTGCAACCGTAATCGCGGTGCCGAGCCCCATCAGGAGGGTCGCCGCGATGCCGGCCCAGAACAGGCCCTGAGCGAGCGCGAACACCAGCACCAGGATCGCGCCCGAGCAGGGGCGGATGCCGACGGTGAGGATTGCCGCGAGACCACGCCGCCAGCCGCCGGGGCCGGCAAGCTCGCCCGGCGTGGGTCCATGGGAGTGGCCGCAATGCTCGTCATGGACATGGTCGTGGGCATGGGTATGCGCGTGGCCATGGCCGTGGTGGTGATGGTCGTGGTGATTGTGACCATGATCATGCTCGTCATGGTGATGGTGATCGTGGCCGTCATCGTGGCCGTGATCGTGATGATGCGGCACGCCGGCGATCGCGGGCACCGGCTGGGAGGCCTGCAGCGCGCGGATGAAGGCGCTGCCCTTGACCCAGACGAGGCGCAGCCCGAACGCCGCGATCAGGGCGTAGCTAGCGATCTCGATCACCTTCTCGGCGCTGCACATGGTCCTGGCCGTCGCATTCAGCACCCAGGCCGCGATGCCGACGATGAGGACTGCGACAAGCGACTGCATCAGCGCCGAGGCAAAGGACAGCACGATGCCGCGCCGGGCCGTTTCCTGGTTGGCGACGAGGTAGGACGAGATCACCGCCTTGCCGTGGCCGGGACCAGCGGCATGGAGGATGCCGTAGGCAAAGGAGATCGCGAGCAGCGTCCACACCGCCGAGCCGTCGGATTTCGCGGCGCGGATGGTCGCCGACATCTCGCGGTAAAATTCCGACTGCTTGGCCAGCAGCCAGCCGACGATGCCCCCGGCCTCCGGCTCGGGCGCGGGACGCGGCCCACCGAAGGGGTTTTGCGCGAAGAGATCATGAAGCGCAGCATCGACGGCCCAGACGGCGACAAGAACGGCCGCGCCGGTGCCGAGCGCGCGTGCAAGCGGAGAACGAAGGAAAGAGGTCACGGGCAATCCACGGTGATCTTGTTGGCGAACATCATTCCGAAGTTGGAGTTCTCGCCGTCCACGAACGTCTGCTCGTTGAGCTTCTGGGCGCTCGCGGTGCCGTCATTCGGCCGCTCCAGCTTCATCTGGCAGCCCGCCGGCGCCCCGACCAGCTTGACCGGGTTGTCCTTGGCCATCTGGAAGTCGATGAAGAAGGAGCGGTCGAACACCTCCAGCATGAGCTGCTTCGGCTTCAGCGGCGTCCTCAGCGGCAGCGTGAAATGCAGGGTCAGCACGGTGTCCTTGTAGTCGAGGAAATAGTCGACCGGCTCATTGAAGCGCTCCTTCTTGCCGTCGGCCTTGGCGAAGGTGAAGTAGGCATATTCCTTCAGCGACTCGACGTTGGTCTGGGCAAGAGGAGCCAGCTCCTCGCGCGTGTAGCTGCCCTTGGTCTTGCCCTCTAGCCCCTGGGTCGCATAGGCCGAGAACATGTCGTCAAACGTCCAGGCGTGGCGGACGCCGGTGATCGAGCCGTCAGGCGCGTAGATCAGCTCGCTGGTCGCGGTGATCCAGACATGCGGATGGGCCTCAGCTACGCCCGCCGCAAGCGACAGGCCGGCGGCGAGCAGCCATCCCAACAGGGCGCGCATGCCCATCAGGCCGCCTCCGCGGCGTCGAGCAGGCCGCGGCGGCGCAAGAGCGCATCCGGCTCCGGCGGGCGGCCGCGGAAGGCCTCGTAGGCGGCTTCCGGATCGACCGATCCGCCTGTGGAGTAGATGTCGTCGTGCAGGCGCTTTGCCACCGCCGGATCGAAGATGTTGCCGGCCTCCTCGAAGGCACCGAAGGCGTCGGCATCCATCACCTCCGACCACATGTAGCTGTAATAGCCGGCGGCATAGTGGTCGCCGGAGAAGATGTGGCCAAATTGCGTGGGCCGATGCCGCATCGCGATCTCCCCGGGCATGCCGATCTTCTCGAGCTCTTGTCTCTCGAAGGCCCGCACGTCCTGCGCGGCCGCGGCCGGCTGGGTGTGGAATTCGAGATCGACGAGGGCCGAGGAGACGAATTCAACGGTGGCAAAGCCCTGGTTGAACTTGCGCGCTGCGAGGAAGCGCTGGAGCAGGTCGTCGGGGAGCGGCTCACCGGTCTGGTAGTGACGGGCAAATTGTTGCAGCACCTCGGGCCGCTCCTGCCAGTGCTCATAGAGCTGGGAGGGCAGCTCGACGAAATCGGTGAACACCGAGGTGCCCGACAGCGACGGATAGGTAACGTTGGAGAGCATGCCGTGCAGGCCGTGGCCGAACTCGTGGAAAAGCGTGCGGGCATCGTCGGGCGACAGCAGCGAGGGCTCCCCGCCGGCGCCCTTGGCGAAGTTGCAGACATTGATGACCAGCGGCGCGGTCTCGCCGTCGAGCTTCTGCTGGTCGCGCAGCGAGGTCATCCAGGCGCCGGAGCGCTTTGACGGCCGGGCATAGTAGTCGCCGTAGAACAGCGCCTTGTGCTTGCCGTCCCGGTCCTTCACCTCCCAGACCCGCACGTCCGGATGCCAGGCCGGGACATCCTTGCGCTCCTCGAAGGTGATACCGAACAGCCGCGTGGCACAGTCGAAGGCCGCCGCGATCATGTGGTCGAGCGTCAAATATGGCTTGATCGCGGCGTCGTCGAAATTGGCGCGCTGGAGGCGCAGCTTTTCGGCGTAGTAGCGCCAGTCCCAGGGCGCGAGCTGGAAATTGCCGCCTTCCGTCGTGATCAGCGTCTGCATTTCGTCGCGGTCGGCGAGTGCGCGCGCCCGCGCGGGCTTCCAGACCCGCTCCAGGAGGCCTCGCACCGCATCCGGCGTCTTGGCCATCGAATCCTCGAGCCGGTAGGCGGCGAAGGTCGGATAGCCCAGGAGATTGGCGCTCTCCTCGCGCAGCTTCAGGATCTCGACGATGGTCTCGTTATTGTCGTTGGTGTTGCCATTGTCGCCCCGCGCGGTGAAGGCCTTGTAGACCTTCTCGCGCAGGTCACGCCTCGCCGAGCCCTTCAGGAACGGCTCGACCGAGGAGCGCGACAGGGTGACGATGGCCTTGCCGGCCATGCCGCGATCTTCTGCCGCAGCCTTGGCGGCCGCAACGAAGCTCTCCGGCAGGCCCTGGCGGTCGTCCTCGCCGAGCTCCATGAACCACTCCTGCTCGTCACCGAGCAGATGATGGCTGAAGGTGGTGCCGAGCTGGGCGAGCCTCTCGTTGATCTCGGCCATCCGCGCCTTGGCCTCCTCGGTGAGTCCGGCGCCGGCGCGGTGGAAGCGGGTGTAGGTACGTTCGAGCAGGCGGAGCTGCTCAGGAGTGAGCTTCAGCGTGGCGCGGTTCTCGTGGAGCTGGGCAATGCGGCCAAACAGCACCGCGTTCATCATGATCGGATTCCAGTGCCGCGCCATCCGCAAGGAAACATCCTTGTCGATCTCCAGGATCGCCGGATTCGAGTGCGCGGAGACGAGGTCGTAGAACACGGCCGAGACCTTGTTGAGCAGCTTGCCGGAGCGCTCCAGCGCCGTGATGGTGTTGGCGAAGTCGGGCGCCGCCGGATCATGGACGATCGCCGCGATCTCGGCGGAGTGATCGGCGAAGGCCTGCTCGAAAGCCGGGAGGAAGTGCTCCGGGCTGATCTCATCGAACGGTGGGGTTGCGAACGGCGTCACCCAGGCCTTCAGGAGCGGGTTCGTCTCGGCCGGCGCGGCGCCGGTATTCTCGAGGGGTTCTGACATGACCTGTCCCGTTTTTTGAGCTGGTTTGTTGCCGCCAGCTATAGCACGCGATGGGGCTTTTTTGCGCCATTTGGCCTTGCTCCCGGCCGCCTTTTCGGGGAGATTGCGGCCCTCAAAGTCCACGGATCTAGCTCATGAACGCCCCTGCCTCCTCCTCCCGCCAGATCGTCTGGCCGAGCGTCATCACCGTCATCAGCGCCGCCATCCTGATCGGCGCCGAGGTGTTCGGCGCGGCGTTCGCCGGTGGCTGGGCGCTCGCGATTCTGTTCGGGCTCGACGACACCGGCGCGCACATCGTGCAGGCCGTGCTGTTCGCACTCGGCGTGTTCGTCATGACCGCGTTCATCCGCGCTGCTCAACGCGTCGAGCCGTTCACGAAGCGCACGTGAGGCGACGCGCGCGGGCAAGAGGCGTGCACAAGCTCGCGCAAACTTAACAGCCGTTCATCTTCAGCGTCGCTCGCGCAGCACAGCGCAAGCAGTCGTTAGGCAATTCTGCTCTCAGCCTAAAAAATTTCTTGCGAACCAGAGTCAAAACGCTTATGTGCGTTCTTGCCCAATTTCGCACGTGCCTGTGGTCGTGTGTCAGTCGGTAGGTATCCGGACAAGAGGCCGGACAGCCGCCAAGGGGTGAAGAAGCCGAGGGGCTCTTCGGAAGTGCAGAAGTCGGAAGACTGAAGCAAACCCGGAGCGTCCAGCATCTCTCTCAAAGAGATGCCTAGTCGAAGGTGACTTTGCCCTTTGCAACCGTGACTGGCAGCCGGAGGCGAACCGGCGCACCTCGTTCTCAACGGGGGACGCGACTTAAAGCAACGACGGAGCGGGCTTTTTTGGTCTCTACCGGCATTCCAACGCCGGCGCGGGCTACTGAAAAGGCTTGTCCTTCATTGCCAGGTGAGCGGGCGGGAAAATTCCCAACCAATCCACGGCAGCACAATTCGGTCTCGGGTTCTCGGCCCTGTCGCGTCTCCATCGTGCGGCAGCGCCAAAGCACCCCTGTCCGAGAACATTTTGAACGGGCTCCGTCGCTGGGGCCGTTTGGAGGGTGCTATGACCGATCGCATCAGGGAATTTCTGCGCAACCGCCGCACCGAAGGTCTCGATACCGAGCCGTGCCTCGTCGTCGACCTCGAGGTCGTGCGCGACAATTACCAGAGCTTTGCCAAGGCGCTGCCCGACAGCCGCGTGTTCTATGCCGTCAAGGCGAACCCGGCGCCGGAAGTGCTGGCGCTGCTCGCCTCCATGGGCTCCTGCTTCGACACCGCAACAGTCGCCGAGATCGAGATGGCGCTGGCTGCAGGCGCGACGCCCGACCGCATCTCCTTCGGCAACACGATCAAGAAGGAGCGCGACATCGCGCGCGCCTTCGCGCTCGGCATTCGGCTGTTCGCGGTCGATTGCGCCGCCGAGGTCGAGAAGGTCGCTCGTGCCGCGCCAGCTGCGAAGGTGTTCTGCCGCATCCTCTATGACTGCGCCGGCGCCGAGTGGCCGCTGTCGCGCAAGTTCGGCTGCGACCCGGAGATGGCGGTCGAGGTGCTCGACCTCGCCAAGCGTCTGGGCCTGGAGCCTTGCGGGATCTCCTTCCATGTCGGCTCGCAGCAGCGCAAGGTGAAGGCGTGGGACCGTGCGCTGGCAATGGCCTCGCAGGTGTTCCGCGACTGCGCCGAGCGCGGCATCAACCTCTCGATGGTGAACATGGGCGGGGGCTTCCCGACCAAGTACCTGAAGGACGTGCCGCCGGTCGTCACCTACGGGCGATCGATCTTCCGCGCGCTGCGCAAGCATTTCGGCAACCAGATTCCCGAGACCATCATCGAGCCGGGCCGCGGCATGGTGGGCAACGCTGGCGTGATCGAGTCCGAGGTCGTGCTCATCTCGAAGAAGAGCGACGAGGATGAGGTGCGCTGGGTCTACCTGGACATCGGCAAGTTCGGCGGTCTCGCCGAAACCATGGACGAGTCGATCCGCTACGCCATCCGCACCCCGCATGACGGGGCGGACATGACGCCGTGCGTGCTCGCAGGCCCGACCTGCGACTCAGCCGATGTCCTGTACGAGAAGAGCCCGTATCCGCTCCCGGTGACGCTCGAGATCGGCGACAAGGTGCTGATCGAAGGGACCGGTGCTTATACGTCGACCTACTCGTCGGTTGCGTTCAACGGCATCCCGCCGCTCCGCACCTACCACATCTGATCCGCCTCGCCTTCGAGGCCTGACGAACCCGGGAGCCGGCCCGCCGGCTCCCTCCCTGACATTTCTCGATTTCTGACGACGCTTGGCTGCGGACGCATGTCCGCAAGGCAAGCGAGGACTGACGTGTCATGACTGCTCTTCGGAAGCCACAGGTCGCCCTCACCTCGAAAGCCGCTCCGTTCGCGATCCGTGCGGAGCGTGCTGCCGACGTTGCGATGCGTGAAGCGCTGCTCGATGCCTGCTTTGGCGAAAACCGCCATGGCAGGACCTGCCAGCGCCTGCGCGACGGACGTGCACCTGCCGCAGGCCTTGCCCTGTCGGCGTTGCGCGAGGGGAAGCTCGTGGGAACCGTGCGGCTGTGGCACGTCAGCGCCGGAGGCAGGTCCGCTCTGGTCCTCGGACCGCTGGCGGTCGACCCTGCCTGCCGCGAGCTCGGGATCGGCGCCGCGCTGATGCATCAAGCGCTGGCCGCCGCCCGGGCGCGCGGGCATGCCGCCGTGATCCTGCTCGGCGACGCGCCCTACTATGCCCGCTTCGGCTTCTCGGCCGAGAAGACCGGCGCGCTCTCGCTGCCCGGGCCATTCGAGCGCGAGCGCCTGCTCGCCCTCGAATTCCAGGCGGGCGCACTGGACGACGCAGCCGGGATGATCATCCCGACCGGCGCCGTGCAGCCCAAACGGCGGGCAGCCCGTCTGCACGCGCACGCGGCCTAAAGGGGACGTCCATCATGGCGAAGACCCCGGCCGCATCCAGCGGCGATGCCCGCTCGTGCCTGCGCAGCCTGATCACGTCAGTGCTGTTCGTCCTGATTGCGATCATGATCGTCAGGGACATTCTGGTGCGGCGGTGGAGCGGCTCACCGCCGCCATCGCAAGACGTTACTCAGCAGTTCCGCTGAACTCTTTTCACCGCCTTCTCGGGGGTTGCGCAGGGCCCCGAAAGGCCCTTTAACCCCGCGAAACGCCCCTTCAATCGAGGTCGAACAGATGTCCCGTCGCCTGATTTCCACCGGCTCGCCGTTCGAGAAGACCGCCGGCTACAGCCGCGCCGTGATCGACGGTGACTTCGCCTTCGTCGCGGGAACCACCGGCTATGACTACACGGCGATGTCGATGCCATCGGATGTCACGAGCCAGTCACGTAACTGCTTCAAGACCATCGAGGCCGCCCTGAAGGAGGGTGGATTCGAGATGGCCGACATCGTCCGCGCGACCTACTACCTCACCGATGCCAAGGACGCAGACGCACACTTCGCGGTCTGCGGCGAAGTCCTCGGCGAGATCCGCCCGGCCGCCACGCTTCTCGTCGTCTCAGCGCTCTACAAGCCCGAGATGAAGGTCGAAATCGAAGTCACCGCCAAGCGCCGCGGCGCCTGATCCACCCCTCAACATTTGTCCGCCAGCACGTTCCGGAGAAACCATCCCATGAGCCCCGCCTCGCAGATCTACGCGAAGATCACCGGTCCCATCGTCATGGTCGGCTTCGGCTCCATCGGCAAAGGCACGTTGCCGATGATCGAGCGCCATCTCGATTACGACAAGTCGCGCGTCACCGTGATCGACCCCAAGGACGAGGGCCGCAAGGCGCATTGCGAGAAGCAGAACGTGCGCTTCATCCAGAAGGCCGTGACCAAGGACAATTATCGCGAATTGCTGACCCCGCTACTCACCGAAGGCGGCGGCCAGGGCTTTTGCGTCAATCTCTCGGTCGATACCGGCTCGACCGACATCATGGAGCTCTGCAACGAGCTTGGCGCGCTCTATATCGACACCGTCAACGAACCCTGGCTCGGCTTCTATTTCGATGCTTCGAAGGGCCCGGAAGCGCGCTCCAACTACGCCCTTCGCGAGGTGACGCTGGCCGCCAAGAAGGCGCGCCCCGCGGGCTCGACGACGGCTGTCTCGTGCTGCGGCGCCAATCCGGGCATGGTCTCCTTCTTCGTCAAGCAGGCGCTCCTCAATGTCGCCGCCGACCTGAAGCTCAATGCCCCCAAGCCGAAGACCAAGGCCGAATGGGCGGACCTGATGCGGCAAGCCGGCATCAAGGGCATCCACATCGCCGAACGCGATACCCAGCGCTCCAAGAAGCCGAAAGAGCCTGATGTCTTCGTCAACACCTGGTCGGTGGAAGGTTTCCTCTCGGAAGGCGTGCAGCCGTCCGAGCTCGGTTGGGGCACCCATGAAAAATGGATGCCCGAAAATGCGCGTACCCACGAAGCTGGCTGCGGCGCTGCCATCTATCTGATGCAGCCCGGTGCCAACACGCGCGTGCGCACCTGGTGCCCGACCCGAGGCGCGCAGTATGGCTTCCTCGTCACCCACAACGAATCGATCTCGATCTCCGATTACTTCACGGTACGTGACGCATCGGGCACGGCGATCTATCGGCCGACCTGCCACTATGCCTATCATCCGGCTGACGATGCCGTGCTGTCGCTGCACGAAATGTTCGGCCGCGCCGCGAAGATGCAGGAAAAGCACCACATTCTCGATGAGAACGAGATCGTCGATGGCATCGACGAACTCGGCGTGCTGCTGTTCGGCCATGACAACAATGCCTACTGGTACGGCTCGCAGCTCTCCATCGAAGAGACCCGCAAGCTCGCGCCCTATCAGAACGCCACCGGCCTGCAAGTGACCTCCGCCGTGCTCGGCGGCATGGTGTGGGCGCTGGAAAACCCGAACAAAGGCATCGTCGAAGCCGACGAAATGGATTTCGATCGTCTGCTGGAAATCCAGATGCCGTATCTCGGCCCGGTGAAGGGCTTCTACACCGACTGGACGCCGCTGACGGATCGCCCGGGGCTGTTCCCGGAAGATATCGATACGAGCGATCCCTGGCAGTTCCGGAACATCCTGGTGCGCTGAGGCGCCAGCGTGATGCCCTCGCCAAGGCGGGGCATCAAAAATGTCGAAAACAACCCCATGCAAAGTAGCTGGTACGGCCGGCATGGGGCGCTCCACCCGACGCACGCCGTCATGCCCCGCGCAAGCGCAAGCGGGGTATCCAGTACGCCGCAGCTTCTCCGTATTCGTCGCTGCCTCTGGAATACTGGGTCATCCGCCTTCGCGGGTGACGACACCGGAGGTGGGGAAGCCGCCTCCTACTTCTCCTTGAGCGACGGCTCCTTCATCGGCGGGGCGATCTTCTCGGCTGGCGCTTGTGGCAGCACCGGCCTCGCCGCGCCTTGCGTCTGTGGATCCGGCCGTGCGGGCTCGGGCGCCGGGGTGGTGGGACGGTCGCCACCGGGCTTTGATTGCGCAGGCGTCTTGCTCTGATCATCCGGCGCCGGCGTGCCTTGCAGCGGCTGCGTGGCTTGAGCCATGTGCTGCCGGCTCTCGGCCCGGATCTGCGCCAACGACAGGCCGGAGATCAGGACGCCCGCCCCGAACAGGAGGCAGGCGATCAGCAGATCGCGTTGAAATCTGAGCTTGTCCTGCTTACCGGCCATGACGCTACCCGCGAATTCATCTGCGGTATCAACGAAATCGCCCGACCGCAGTTCCGCGTGATGGCCTTCAGGAACCCGCGAGAATGCCGCGCTCAGTCGGTCGTGCTGACTTCCCAGGTGGCGTGGCGCACGCCCGTCTGACGCTGGAGCTCGACCGCGACGGCGTTCAACTCATTCGGATCGACCGCGGTCGCAATAAGCTCGGCGACGATCTCCAGGATATCGTCGCCGATCTCGACGACGTTGACGTCGGCCACCGGATAGTTTGCGTTTTCGAGCTTCTCGACCAGGCGGTCGCGGATGTCGGGCAGGACCTCGGTCGTCACCGCGACCTTGAAATAATAGGTCGCCTCCGAGGCCTTCTCGTTCAGCGGGATACGGTTGATCGCGTTCACCAGGGGGCGCAGCAGTGTGTTGCCGGCGATGATGAATACCGTGAGTGCGACAGCCTGTACGACCATGTCGGCACCGGCACAGGAGCCGACGGCGGCCGACGCCCACAGGGTTGCCGCGGTGTTGAGTCCGCGCACGTCCATGCCCTGCTTCATGATGACGCCGGCGCCGAGGAAGCCGATGCCGGAGACGACGTAGGAGATCACGCGGACCGCGCCGTCGGCGCCGGTCAGATGCATGGCGAGATCGACGAACGCGGCGGCGCCGACCGCGACCAGCACGTTGGTGCGAAGGCCCGCGGTGCGCTGACGATATTGCCGCTCGGCGCCGATCAGCGTTCCGAGCACGAAAGCCGTGACCAGGCTGATCAGCGTGTCGAGGAAGTCAGCAAGCTGGAAGGTCGTCAGAAACCGCATTGGCCGGCCGGAATGGGAATCAGAGCTCGAGGAGCCCTCCATCGCCGGTCTCGTCGGCAAATGCAAGCAGCGTCCCCTTGGCGTTCCAGGCCAGCGCCGCGACCGGCGCGGTGCCATTGCGACGGACCAGGATCTCCGCGCCGTCCTCCAGCCGCACCATCAGCACGGTGCCGTCGCTATAGCCGGCGGCGAAGATGTCGTTCTTCGGATGGCAGGCGACCACCGACACACGCGCCTGCAAGGGCGCGAGCATCGCGGGCTCCTTGCCCATCGGGCCGTCCTTGCTGGCGAACGGCCACAGGATCACGGTATCGGCGCCCGAGGTCGCCAGCGCCTTGCCGCCCGCGCTCCAGGACATCGAGCGGACGCGGCCGGGATAGCCGGTCATGCGCATGTGCTTGTTGTCGGCGAGCCGCCAGCCATGCAGCGCCGGCTCGTGCATCGCGGTGACCAGAAACTTGTTGTCCGGGCTGAAAGTGACGGCGAGATGCGAACCGGCCCAGGGCAGGAATTCGGCGCTCCCCGCCATGTTCGGAAACCACAGCGTCGCGCCGTTGTAATGCGCGATCGCAAGCCGCAGGCCCTTCGGCGCAAACGCAAGGCCGCCGACGGTCGAGGGCACCTCGATCGATCTCTCCTCTAGCTTGCCGCTCTTGACGAAGGCAAGCTTGCCGGCCGACCAGGCGAAGGCGCCATCGGGATGCAGCGCCACCGCATCGATCCAGCGCCGCTTGGGATCGGTCGCGAGCAGCGCCACCTCGCCCTTGGCGTCGAGCGAGACGACCTTGCCGTCGTCTCCGCCCATCACGAGGCGCTTGCCGTCGCTCGCAGTCGAAAGAATGCCGCCGCTATGGACAGCAATTTTGCTGACCTCACCATTCGCAGTGGCGAGCGCAACGTTCTCCTCGCCGGCGACGAAGGCGGCGTGGGACCCAAGGAAATGCACCGAGGTCACGGTCATGCCGAGCGCGACCGGCTTGACGCGGTCGGTGACGGAGACGATCGAGGGTGAATCGGGAGCTGGCGTAAACTCTTTCATCACGAGACGATGCAGCTCTCAAAACCTTCGCGGATGGCCTGTTCAGGCAGCTCGCGACCGATGAAGACGAGACGGCTCTCGCGCGGCTCGCCCTCCTTCCACTTCCGCTGGTGATTGCCCTCCAGCATCATGTGGACGCCCTGGAAGACGTAGCGGTCGTCATCATTGTGGAAGGCGAGGATGCCCTTGGAGCGAAGGATCTTCTGGCCCTCCACCTGCACGAGGTTCTGGAGCCAGGGCATGAACACGTTGGGATCGAGCGGCTTGTCGGTCTTGAGCGACAGCGACTGCATCTCCTCGTCGTGATAGTGCTTCAGGCCGTGGCCGTGATCATGGTGGTGATGATGGTCATGACCGTGATGGTGGTGATGATCGTGGTCGTGGTCATGATCATCGGCCTCCAGGAAGTCCGGCTCGATGTCGAGGATGCGATCGAGGTCGAACGCGCCGCGATCGAGCACGTCGGCCAATGCCACCGAGCAACGCTCGGTGCGGTGCAGCTTCGCATAGGGATTGATGCCGCGGATGCGGGCCTCGACCTCGGCAAGCTCGGGCTTGGAGACGAGGTCGGTCTTGTTCAGCACGATGACGTCGGCAAACGCGATCTGGTTCTTGGCCTCGGGCGCATCCTTCAGCCGGTCGGAGAGCCATTTGGCATCGGCAACCGTCACGACCGCGTCAAGCCGCGCATTCTTCTGCACGTCCTCGTCGACGAAGAAGGTCTGGGCGACGGGCGCAGGGTCCGCAAGCCCCGTGGTCTCGACGATGATGGCGTCGAACTTGCCCTTGCGCTTCATCAGACCGTCCATGATGCGCACGAGATCGCCGCGCACGGTGCAGCAGATGCAGCCATTATTCATCTCGAACACTTCCTCATCGGCGCCGATGATGAGGTCGTTGTCGATGCCGATCTCGCCGAATTCGTTGACGATGACGGCGTATTTCTTGCCGTGGTTTTCCGACAAGATGCGGTTCAAAAGCGTGGTCTTGCCGGCCCCGAGATAGCCGGTCAGCACGGTCACGGGAATCTTCTGCGGGGTCACTTCAGACATAACTACTCCGACATCGGGCTTATTCGCGCGACGCGAGGCGGGGTGGCCCCTGCCCTAGTGGTCAAGCGCGCTGGTCAGGGCCTTTATATTGTGCCTGACCATGTCAATGTAAGTGGGGGCAGCCCCCTTTTCGGCCGTCAAACCGTCCGAAATCAGGGTCCCGCCGACCTTTGAGCCGGTCTCGGCCGCGATCCGCCGGATCAGCCGGTCGTCGCTGATATTCTCCAGGAAGACAGCCGGGATTTTTTGCGTCCGGATCTGGCCGATGATGGCGGCGATATCGCGGGCGCTCGGCTCGGTTTCGGTGGAGACCCCGAGCGGTGCGATGAACTGGATGCCGTATTCGGCGGCGAAATAGCCGAAGGCATCGTGGGTCGAGATCACCTTGCGCCGCTCCGGCGGGATTTTTGCAATCGCCTCGCGCACCTCTCGGTCGAGCGTTTCGAGCTTTTCCAGATAGGCCTTGGCCTGGTCGCGGAAGAATTCGGCATCGTCAGGTGCGGCCGCGGCCAGCGCGTCCGCGATGTTGGTTACGTACGCTTTCGCGTTAGGAATCGACTGCCAGGCATGTGGATCGGATTCCGAGCCGAGCTTGAGCGGCGCGATGCCGGCGCTCGCGATCACGACGGTTGCCTTGCTGCCTGCGGACTGCACCAGCCGCGGCAGCCAGCCCTCCAGGCCCAGGCCGTTGACGATGACGAGCCTTGCGTCCGCGATCCGCTTCGCGTCCCCGGGCGCCGGTGTGTAGACATGGACGTCGCTGTCGGGACCGACCAGCGTGGTGAGGTTGACGCGATCGCCGCCGACGTTGCGGATGAAATCGGCGAGGATCGAGAAGCTCGCGACCACGTTGAGCCGTTCC